>VGIH01000082.1 GCA_016867965.1 Betaproteobacteria bacterium
TTTGCTGGGTCAATTGATTGATGCGCATCTGCGTATCTCTCGGTAACTTTGCTGGGCCCATCAGCGAGAACCAGGATATCGCTTCAAATCCTTTCAGTCCTTGCTCAGCAAGTGTCGCAATCTCTGGGGCTGAGGGTGAGCGCTTGAGCGTGGTGACACCTAAAGCAAGCACTTCATTACTTTTAATGAGAGGTAGTGCAGATGCCAAATTATCAAAGAGCATCGAGATGCGACCGCTCACCAGATCAGGCAAGGATTGCGCTCTGCCCTTATAAGGAATATGCCGAATCTGTACACCAGCCATTTCCTTAAACAGCTCGCCAGACATATGAATTGAGGTACCCGTTCCTGACGATCCAAAAGTAAGCTCATCGGGTTTTGCTTTGGCAAGAGTAATGAGGTTCTTGAGTGATTGCACACCAAGTTGCTTACTGACAATTAAGACGTTGGGCGTGCTTGCCAAGAAACTGATCGGCGTGAAGTCTGCGATTGGGTCATAGGAGAGTTTTTCGTAAAGCGCACCATTAATCGCATGAATCCCTACCGTACCGATGAGCAAGGTGTAGCCATCCGGCGTACTCTTGGCCACGAGATCGGCTCCAATATTGCCGCCATGCCCAGGACGGTTTTCAACAACAATCGGTACGTTTAGGGTTTTTTGCCAATCCTCTGCCAGAACCCGTGCTAAGGTATCGGGTGCGCCACCTGGAGGAAAGCTAACTACGATTCGGATGGTCTCGCGTGGCCAGACGCGTTCCGCTTGAGCCGGCGCAAGCAGGCAAGACACAAGTGCACAAACGAAGATAAGTCGTTTCAAAATTGATTACTTCGCAAGCCACTGACGCAGTTGCTCAATACCGGCATAGTTCAGGGGATTGTCTGCGCAAGCACCTAAACCACAAATCGATAAAGTGGAGAGTAGATTGCCCACCAATAGGAGAATGAACCATACACATACAAACTGCGCTAACCAGTGACGACTGCGGGTGCCGCGATCGGGGATGATTAAAAGAATTGCAACACTAATCATCAATGAGACAAATCCAACGAAGGCCCAGGTATAAAAATGCAGATGAAAGAAGGTGTCGCCATAACCGAGATCACTTGGAGCAACATGAAGAAGTACTTGCCGCAAGGAGACGGATAAGCCCAAGATTGCAAACAGAATTGCAAATCCGTAATGCGCGGGCTGTGCACCGGAACGAATGTTTAATAGGAACATTAGCCCAATTAAGGTGAAGCCCATTCGTTGCAAGATACATAGGGGGCATGGCAGATCATGATTGATGAACTGATCGAGAAAAGCCAAGGTTAGTACCGAATTAATGACCAGTAGGAGAGCAATGTTCCCGATGCCACTGAGCGATGGTAAGGTGAACTGACTCATAAGCTGATGTTGAGTTTATCGGAGGCATGATGCATAAACCAGGCTGCCGTAATCAATGCACTAGCCAATGCAAACAGTAATCCAAGTAGACGCTTTTCGAACCAAATGAAGATGGCGGCTAGTAATGCGATCGCAAAAGGTAAAAACATGTACATGCCTATTATTTTAATAGACTGGTATGCACAAACGAAAAATGGTTTTGTGTTTAGAATGCCATGATGAATTCTTCTGCTCACCAGTCCAATCGCCCCTTACCGCTTGCAGGCGTTAAGGTTCTTGATGTTAGTCAAGTGATGGCAGGCCCCTACTGCTGCATGTTGCTCGCCGATATGGGCGCCGATGTCATCAAGGTCGAACCACCAGGTTCGGGTGATCAAACCCGCGGTGCTATGGGCTTTAAGATGAAAGGCCCCGATAGCATGGGCTTTTTGAATATGAATCGCAACAAGCGCAGTATCGCGATTAATTTGAAGTCTGATGCGGGCAAGGCAATTTTGTTTGAATTAGCCAAGGATGCCGATATCTTGGTGGAAAACTACCGCCCTGGGGTCATGAAACGCCTTGGCATTGGTTACGAGGTGGTGAGCAAGATCAATCCCGCTTTGGTGTATGTCAGCATCTCGGGTTTTGGCCAAAGTGGCCCCTGGGCAGAACGTCCCGGTTTTGATTTGATGGCTCAAGCGATGTCCGGGGTAATGAGTGTGACCGGGCATGGCGATGGCAAACCCGTTAAAGCCGGTGTTCCGGTCGCTGATATTGGCTGCGCCCTCTTTGCGGTCTATGCGGCCCTGTCTGCGTATATTGGTGCCAAGAACACAGGTCAGGGTCAATACATTGATGCATCCTTATTTGATTCAGCACTGGCGTTCTCAATTTGGGATACTTCAGAATACTGGGGCACAGGTCAACCACCTGTTGCCTTAGGAACAGCAAATCGTATGACTGCCCCCTATCAGGCTGTGAAAGCAAAAGATGGGTACTTTGTGATGGGCGCCACCAATAACAAGCTTTGGCAAAAACTCTGCGAGATCTTAGTTCGCCCGGATCTCTTACAAAAACCAGATTACCAAACGATTGCTGGTCGACTCGGTCATCGCGAAGTATTAATAGCTGACCTTGAGAAATCCTTTATGACAAAGAATGCAAACGAGTGGATTGATTTGATGTTAGCCGAGGGTATTCCAGCCGGCCCCATCTTAGATTATCCAAAGGCTTTTGAGAGTGAGCATGGCAAGCATCGACAAATGAAGATTGAGATCGATCATCCACTGGAGGGTAAAGTTCCGAACATTGGCTTTGCAGTGAAGATGCAAGGCACCCCCCAGCAAGTTCGGCGTCATCCTCCACTATTGGGGGAACACACCCAAGAGGTCTTAGAGGAAGCTGGTTTTACATCGGCGCAGATTGAATCATTACGCGCACAGGGAGCATTTGCTGCATGAGCGATTCTGTAAACGCCAGGGTGTATTGCGAGATTAAGGACTCGATCGCACATCTGTTTTTTGATCATCCCAAAGCTCGCAATGCGATGACGCAGGCGATGTATGAGCAATTACGCACGATTTGTTTGGAGCTCTCTCAGAATCCCTCGGTACGTGTTGCCATTTTGCGAGGGATTGGTGGCAAATCCTTTGTCTCCGGTAGCGATATTGCACAATTTCAATCATTTCAAGTTGGCGCCGATGGCATTCACTACGAGCGCATGATTGATCACTACTTAGGACCGCTCCAACAACTGCCCATGCCAACGATTGCAGTAATTGATGGACTCGCGGTTGGGGGCGGTTTAGTGATTGCGGCTTTGTGTGATTTTCGGATAGCCACACCAAACGCTAAATTTGGAGTACCCATTGCGCGCACCTTGGGTAACACTTTATCGCCAAGTAATATTGCTTGGTTAACTGCCCATTTGGGAGTGGCGATTGTGAAGCGAATGCTTTTGCTTTCTGAGTTGATCTCCGTACAAGAGCTTCTTGCACAAGGATTTGTATATAAAACGGGTGAGCCTGACGAACTGGATGCGCTTAGCTTCGATCTTGCCAAGCAATTAGCTGCCCTTGCACCAATCACACAAAAGGCATCCAAATTAATTTTGGCACGTGTCATTGGAAACGCCTTACCCAATTGCGATGATCTAATTGCCGAGGTTTATGGCAGTGCAGACTTTAAAGAAGGTGTGACGGCATTCTTAGGGGGCCGCCCTCCTCAATGGCAAGGAAAGTAAGGGGAGATTAATGCCTGAGATTGTGCGTAATGTTTTTGGCGAGCCGCTCGTACCCTGCTCGTTTGATCCGCTTACGGGTTTCTTTCGGGATGGCTGCTGCAAGACCAATGAACACGATGTTGGCTTGCATTTGGTGTGCGCCATCATGACCGAAGAGTTTTTGGAGTTCAGCGAACAGCGGGGCAATGATCTCATCACCCCTAGACCGGAGTGGAACTTTCCGGGGCTCAAAGCAGGCGATCAATGGTGCTTGTGCATTACCCGCTGGCAAGAGGCCCTAGCAAATGGGTGCGCGCCACTGATTAAACTGGAGAGTACCCACATCAATGCACTTGATCATGTGGACTTTGATACGCTCAAGTTATTTGCGCTCGAGAATCAATCGGAGCTATAAAGCCTTACACAATTTTGGTGTGGAGCATGGGTAGGCCGTCAACATGGCCTTCCAACACATCGCCCCGCTGAACCGCAGCAACCCCTGCAGGAGTTCCTGAGAAGATCAAATCACCAGGCATGAGGGTAAAGAGTGTGGATAGATAGGCAATCGTCTCTGGTACATTCCAGATCATCATGGCGAGATCACCGTCTTGCTTCACCTGTCCGTTTACGGTGAGATAAATACGGCCTTTCGATAAATGACCACATTGGCTAACTGGTACGAGGGCTGAACATGGCGCAGACTGATCAAAGGCTTTACCAGTATCCCAAGGACGTCCCATTTTTTTTGCTTCCCCTTGCAAATCACGACGGGTCATGTCAAGTCCCAGACCGTAGCCCCACACATGATCTAAGGCTTGGTCTGCTGGAATGTTAGATCCGCCCTTCCCTATAGCAACTACCATCTCTAGCTCATGATGCACGTCCTTTGATAATGCAGGATAGGCCATCGCTTGGCCATCGGCCACAATTGCAGTTGCGGGCTTCATGAAAAAGAATGGTGGCTCACGATCGGGATCATGCCCCATCTCACGCGCATGATCAGCATAGTTACGGCCAACGCAATAGATGCGATTGACGGGGAAGCGCTTGCTATCACCGACAACCGGCAAGGAAGGTGTGATTGGAGCGGAAATAATAAATTGTGTAGTCATAGATAGTAAGAAAATGAAGAGAGATGCTAATTCACTACAGGAATAGTAGCTGATATTAGTTTAATGACTTTATCTGTATTTTCTTTGAAAACATTAAGGATTGCCTCCCAACTAACAGGTTCTTCGTCCTCTTTCCAGCAATCATAATCAGTGCTCATGGCAATAGCAGCATAGGGTAATTTAATTTCATTGGCCAAAATAACTTCGGTTGCAACAGACATATTAATAATGTCGGCACCTAATAGGCGATACATTTTAGATTCTGCTCGCGTTGAAAAACGAGGTCCTTCAATAGTCACGACTGTTCCAGTTGAATGAAATTTCAACTTAAGATCATTACATGTTTTTATAAGTATAGATCGTAAATTTGAATCAAAAGGATCTGCCATTGGAGTATGGATAGGATTATGAGAATCAAATTTTTCATGAAAAGTTGATTTCCTTTGTTTAGAAAAATCTATAAATTGATCAATAATTACCAAATCACCTCTTTCAATTTCCTCTCGAAGCGAACCAACTGCAGTAGTTGCCAACAAATGAGTACAGCCTATATCTTTTAAAGCTTGAATGTTTGCACGATAGTTAACCATCGAAGGAGGAATAGTATGTTCTCTACCATGACGCGCGAGCAAAACAACATCAACACCAGATATCTTGCCTGTTTTAAGTGCTGAAGATGGATCTCCCCAAATTGTAGACACATGAATATCTTTGGAATCTTTAAATAAATTTGGGTTATCGAGCCCACTTCCACCAATAATTCCGATTTTTATATTCATTTATTAATTGAAATTAAAAAATTGTGAATCTCTAAATAAGCTGATTCAATTGAATCACCGTAACTTAAAACACCTTCAATATGACCAGCCATCGCCAATATGCCTGAAGATGATTTACTCTCATAAACTATATCAGCCAAATTTTTTGCCATTTGTGGAGTTCCATATGAAATATTCTTAGGAATAAAGTTAAAATTTCCATTTAATAAGCTATTCCACAGTTTTTCACTATGTACATGAAGAACACAATTAACCTCAGAGCTAGCGACATATGCAGAACAATGAGTTAATGCTTCACTACTAGGATTAATTGGACCTTCTGAATCTACAAAGTTTTGCTCTAAATTAAATGATCGAATATAACAATAACCGTTTAAACCTAATTGCCTTGAAGAACCAGTTGCGGTTCCTGAAATGATGCAACCTTCATCATGTCGAATCGATACATTTCCATAGCCGATACCATTTTTATAGACACCGATTAATCCCAAATCAAATAATCTTGTACGCGTATGATCTAGTTCAGTTAAATTAGGATTAATTGGGAGTGACCCTAATTTATGATTAGATTTATATTTAACAACACCCTCATCAATATCAAAATAATTATTCATTGAATTGTTCTGGAAAGATATTTTGAAGACCAAATTTTGAAGGAGGACACACACCTCTTTCACAGATTAAACCGGTTATTAAATGACTTGGAGTAACATCAAATGCCCAATTTCGAGCAGGTGTTAAATCTGGACATATTTGCACTTCAGCTAAATCACCATTATTTAATTTGCCCATAATATTACGCACCTCGTCCCCACTTCGCTCTTCAATTGGTATTTGTTTAAAGTTATTTAAAGTAAAATCAATAGTACTAGACGGAAATGCTACGTAAAAAGGTACATTATTATCATTAGCTGCAAGGGCTTTGAGATATGTGCCAATTTTATTAGCAACATCACCATTTAATGTAACTCGATCAGCCCCTGTAAAAACCACGTCGACCATGCCATGTTGCATTAAGTGACCTCCAGCATTATCAACAATTAAACTGTGAGGAACGCCATGCGTAGCTAATTCCCAAGCGGTAAGGCTGGCCCCTTGATTTCTTGGTCTTGTTTCATCTACCCAAACGTGAACCGGAATACCCTCATCATGTGCTAGAAAAATTGGTGAAAGTGCTGTCCCATAATCAACAAATGCCAACCAACCCGCATTACAGTGAGTTAAAATATTAATGACCTTCCCGGGTTTTGCTATTGATAGATTTCTGAGAATTTCAAGACCATATTGACCAATTTGATAGCATGCATTTCTATCTTCTTCGGCGATAGTAATTGCCTCATTTCGAGCTAGATTTATTTTTTCTTCAATTGTTGAACCGCTTTTTATTTTGTTAATTTGACGATTCACTGCCCAAGCCAAATTACTAGCCGTGGGTCTTGCTAATCTTAATCTATCAGCATGATTTTCTATATACGACTCAAAGGACTCTATGCTGTTTTTTGGTGCTTCTTTAGTAAGCAACCACATACCATAACCTGCAGTAACGCCAATTAAACCAGCGCCTCTAACAAGCATATTTTTTATTGAGGCAACTACTTCTTCGAAATTATGTAATATCGTTACTTCAAATTTATGAGGCAAACTCAATTGATTAATAATTTTTAATTGCTCATTATCATCAACCCAAATCGATAGATAATTTTCATTATTAACTCTCATAAAAAATTATCTGAATTTATATATTTAGTAAGATTCATTTTGATGGTGTTTAGTGACCTTCAAACTCAACAATTGTAAAGACACTTAAGCATTTACTTTCTAAACGCTTTTTACCGCCCAATTCTGGAAGATCAATTACAAAAGCACACTCTACAATTTCACCACCACACTGATTAATTAAGGAACATGCAGCTTCCGCAGTTCCTCCGGTTGCAACTAAATCATCAATCAATAGAATTCGCTCCTTCGTACTAATAGCATCAACATGAACTTCAATATGATCAAAACCATACTCTAGTTGATATTCGCAACTATGGGTTTTTGCTGGTAGTTTTCCCCTTTTTCTAACAGGCACAAAACCCACTCCAAGAGAATTTGCAACAGGAGCGCCAATAATAAAACCTCTTGACTCAATTCCAACAACCTTATCAATTTTCATATCAGAATATCGACTAGAAAATTCAGTGATTACATAATTAAATCCCTTAGGGTCTTTAATTAGCGTCGTTATATCTCGAAACATTATTCCTGGTTTTGGATAGTCAGGTATTGTTCGAATTAAATCTTTTATAAACATATTTGTCCCAAGCAAATTAATAATTTAAATTAATTTTTTACACCCTTCTTCTGTAAAAAATCATCAACCCATGGGGTCGCATAGGTCCCTGCTTCAATCGTTTTGAGGATCTCTTGTTCTTGTTTAATCTTTTCTTGACCAAGACGCGCCGCTTCTGCAGCAAGCGATGGGGGAATAGCGATGACACCGTCGCGATTGCCCAAAATGATGTCTCCGGGGTTCACGATCATTCCGCCAATGGAGACCGGCACATTAATTGCTCCTGGTCCA
>VGIH01000083.1 GCA_016867965.1 Betaproteobacteria bacterium
CCGTAGTGCTTCTCAATAATGACTGCATACTTCGCAAGCTCAGTGACATCATCATCGCTAATTGAGAAACGATTACGTTCTTCTGGATTCACTTCAACGGTCTGCACACGCTCTGCAGAACCTTGGTGAGCAAACTGCATCTGAATTAATTTCGACCCCAATGACTTCCGAATAATGGCTTTTTTGCCTTTGGCTAAGGTTTCTTTAAATACATAAAACTCATCGGGGTTGACTGCGCCCTGAACCACGGTCTCGCCCAAACCATAGCTTGAGGTAATAAAGACCACCCCAGGAAAACCAGACTCTGTATCGAGCGTGAACATTACGCCTGCTGCTCCAAGGTCTGAGCGCACCATGCGTTGCACACCCGCAGAAAGTGCGACATCCGCGTGAGCAAACCCTTTGTGGACGCGATAGGAAATCGCGCGATCGTTATATAGTGATGCAAATACCTCACGGATTTTTTTTAGTACATCATCAATACCCGATACGTTCAAAAAGGTTTCTTGCTGACCTGCAAATGAGGCGTCGGGTAGATCCTCAGCCGTTGCCGAAGAACGCACCGCAAAGGATCCCTTGCCCGATGCATCGAGTTTTTGAAAAGCCTCTCGTATATCGGTTTCTAACTGGGGTTGAAAAGCGGCTCCTTCGATCCATGAGCGAATCTGCGCACCCGCTTCCGCTAAAGCACGGACATCATCAACATTGAGCTTGGCAAGCCGCTCTGAAATCTTTTGATCGAGTTGATTGTGTTTTAAGAAATCCCGAAATGCAACCGATGTGGTGGCAAAACCGGTTGGAACACGGACCCCTGCAGATGCCAACTGTGAAATCATTTCACCCAATGAGGAATTTTTACCACCTACCGACTCGACATCGCCAACACGCAGCTCCTCAAAAGGCAAAACATAGGCGTTTTGCTTATTTTGCATAGACATAAAGACTCTCGTAAAGTTAAAAAACTGGCTAAAGCGTTGCTCCTAAAATCGGGCATACTTAAATGAACAATATTGTATTACCTGACCTTAATTTGCCTATTTTTTAATCAATCTTTATCTCATCTAAAACCATGACTCTTCTGGCCAATACCGCGCCCCGCATTGTTTATATCGTCTCTGATGGGACGGGTATTACCGCTGAAAACTTTAGTCAATCGATCTTGGCTCAGTTTGAAGCCAGCTTTCGACAGATTCGTATTCCATTTGTCGATACTGTGGATAAAGCGCATGACGCGGTATCTCAAATTAATGGCACTGATCCCAAGTATGGTCAAGCAATTGTCTTTACCACCCTGGTTAATCCAGAGGTTAATCAGATTGTTGGAAAAGCCAAGGCATTAGTCCTTGATATGTTTCAAACCTTTGTGGCACCCCTTGAAGAAACTCTGGGAATGCGTTCAACCCACGCAATCAATCGCTTACATCACAACGCCGATACGGATGCGTATAAAAATCGGATTGAAGCAATTAACTATTCTTTAGCCCACGATGATGGCCAGTCCAATCAAAATCTGGTGGATGCCAATGTGATTCTGGTGGGAGTGTCTCGAGTTGGTAAAACACCTACAAGTCTTTATTTAGCCATGCAATATGGATTGAAAGCAGCAAATTACCCATTGATCCCTGAAGACTTTGAACGGGGACGGCTACCCAAGGATCTGCTCTCTCATAAACAAAAGATTTTCGGCTTAACGATCGACCCCGAACGTTTATCAGAAATCCGAAATGAACGCCGTCCGGGAAGTAACTATGCCAAATTAGAAAACTGTCGATACGAGATTAATGAAGCCACTGCCATGATGCGGCGCGAGTCCATTCCATGGGTCTCGACCACCAGTAAATCAATTGAAGAAATTGCAACAACAATCCTACAGGCAATTCGCTCTGATAAAACCATACTCGGCTAGGCATGGTTAAGTATTAAATTGCCCTCGCACGCGCAAGGTCTCGTACAAACATATTGCTGCAGTACTCGCTACATTTAAAGACTCCAGCTTTGGATTTTGAGGAACCCGAATCGAAGTGGCTTGTTGTGAAAGCTCAGGAGAGACCCCTTGCCCCTCATTACCAAATACCCAAGTAACTGGCTTTTGTAAAAGTGCTTGCATGGAATAGAGCGAGCGCTCAGCGGTCATGGCAGTTGCCAACAAAGGCGCCTCAATATTACTGGTCACCTCATCGACACTTTGCGCCTCATAAAAAGTCAAATAGCGATGTGCGCCCATCGCTGCCCGAATTACTTTAGGCGACCAAATATGAGCGGTTCCAACCGTACACACGATTTGATAAAAATGACAGGCCAAGGCGGTACGCAAAATTGTTCCGACATTCCCAGCATCCTGAACAGCATCTAAAACAATGGTGTCGCCCAGTAAGTTCTTGGACGTATTTTTTAGAGGCTCTAGACGAACTAAACCCATGATTTGAGGTGCGCACTCCAGTTCACTAATTGAAGACCATAAGACCTCATCAACCAAGTGAATTTCAGCTTCTGGGCATTGTTCACAATGCGTGTGAATGATGTGCGCAATTTCAGTATTAGCAAGCGCCCCTTGAGTGATTACGATGCTCTGCAAACGAGGGTCACCTTGCCATACTTGCAATAGATGGATTCCATCCATTACGGCAAGCTGATGCTCATGGCGGGCCTTCTGACCCTTACTACCAACCTGCTGAAGCTGGCGAATTCGCTTGAGTAAGGTATTTTCTTTTGATGAAATAACACTCTTGGGGTTATGCATTAATAAGCTCCCGCACTGGCGCAAATGAGCGCCGATGCTCTAAGCATGGGCCATAGTGCTTCAGAGCTGCAATGTGTGCCTCGGTGGGATAACCCATATGCTGATTAAAGCCATACTGAGGAAATTGCAGATGCAAAATTTGCATTTGTCGATCACGATGTACCTTGGCAAGGATGGATGCTGCTGAGATGGCCGGTTCTTTTGCGTCCCCTTGAACAATTGCGCGCGCTGGAATAGGCAGAGATGGGCAACGATTGCCATCAATCAGGGCTTCGCCTGGCCACTCACCCATCTGATCAACTAGAGACTGTATCGCGCGTTGCATTGCCAACATGGTCGCTTGCAAGATATTGAACTGATCGATCTCCTGGGGAGATGCTTCGCCAATGCCCCAAGCCTTTGCCTTTGACATAATCTCCGTATAAAGGGTTTCCCGCTTTGCGGGACTTAATTTTTTTGAGTCCTTTAGCCCAACAATCGGTTGCTGAGGATCCAGTACAACTGCTCCAGCAACAACTGCGCCAACCAAAGGGCCGCGCCCCGCTTCATCAACACCGCAAATCCAGATGGTACTCATGGCCTACCGAACTCGCTCGTGAACGGTTTGTTCAATTGCTTGCGCTACCAGAAGCCCAGTCGGTTGCTTCAGAATCCGATGTAGCTCTTCAAACCGTTTTTGAAGAACCTGAACTGACTCCGGATGATTTAACCAATGCATTATTTCGCGAGCCAGGTCTTCGGGCTTAGCAGCATCTTGCAAAAGCTCCGGTACCACGAACTCACCACAGAGAATATTAGGCAAACCCACGTAGGGTAGATATCCCTGACGTTTCATAATCTGTGCGGTTAACCAAGGCACCTTATACGATATAACCATGGGTTTTTTCCAAAGAGCTGCTTGCAAGGTAGCGGTGCCGCTAGCAATTAACACTACGTCAGCAGCAGCCAAAGCCAAATTGGCATCTCCGTCCAATAAGATCAATTGAATTCCGGGATGACTGGTAACTAATTGCTGTCGTAAACCCTCAATTGCAGGTCGTAAATGGGGTGCCGCAACAGGAAGAACAAAATGAAGATTTTGACCCTTGAATTGGTTTGCCAGGATGGCCATCGTCTCAAAAAATAGTGGGCCGATTAACTCAATCTCCGACTGACGACTGCCGGGTAACACCGCAATTACCACGCCATCAATCTCCAAACTTTTCTTTGCTCCAGCCTGATCCACAATCTCTGGGATCTCGCTAGCTAAAGGGTGACCAACATAGCTTGCTGCAATGCCAGCTTTCTCATAAATCTCGGGTTCGAACGGAAATAAACACAGAACCCGATCGACCGCGCGTGCTATTTTGTGAATACGACCACCTCGCCAAGCCCAAATGGATGGTGATACCAAATGAATGGTTGCAATACCTTCTTGCTTTAATCGAGTCTCAACCCCCAAATTAAAATCAGGCGCATCAACCCCCAAAAAGACATCGGGCCGCTCGACCTCTAAAAGGTAATGCAATAACTCAGAGCGTAATCGCAAAATGGCAGGTAATTGCGCTAATGCTTCGACATAGCCCCGCACACTCAAGGTCTCCATCGGCCAGCGCGAGATAAAACCCTCTGCTTGCATGGCTGGCCCACCAATTCCGAATACCTGGAGATCGCGGGTGGATGGTATTTGCTTTAGAGCAGCAAGAGCGGGGGCTGCGATTAAATCCCCAGATGGCTCTCCTGCAACACAAGCCAGGCTCGGCAAAATGAATTACCGGATAATGCCGCGACTAGAGGCGGCTAGAAATTGATGAAATTGCACCAAGGCCTCTTGAGTTTTGGCATCGTTTTGTTTCTTTACCATGGCATCGATAGCGACTTTCGCATCTTCAAAACTCAGTCCATCTTTATACAAAACCTTGTAGGCGTTGCGCAGCTCCATAATGGCCTCGGGCAAATAACCACGTCGCTTTAAGCCCTCAACATTAATACCATGCGGTCCCGCCTTATCTCCAGCCGCCATGACAAATGGTGGAATATCTTGCACTAGCGCTGAGGCCCCGCCTAACATCGCATGGGCGCCAATCCGAACAAACTGATGAACACCGGACATGCCTCCGAGAATTGCCCAATCACCCACCTCCACATGCCCAGCAATTTGGGCATTACTAGAAAAAATGGTGTGATTACCAATCTGGCAATCATGCGCAATATGCACATAGGCCATGATCCAATTGTCATTACCAATCCGAGTAATTCCCTGATCTTGCGCGGTACCCGTATGAATCGTCGTGAACTCCCGAATCGTATTTCGGTCACCAATGATGAGTTGGGTAGGCTCACCGCGGTATTTCATGTCCTGCGGTTCGCCACCAATCGCAGCAAAGTGACCAATTCGATTATCTTGCCCAAGGGTCGTGTGCCCCTCAATGACACTATGCGATCCAATCGAACAACCTGAACCCAAGGAGACATGTGGCCCAATCACGGCATGCGGACCAATAACAACGTTATCGGCTAATTGCGCCTTGGGATCAATAATGGCACTTGCGTGAATCGTGGCCATTACGCACTCTTCTTTCGAACTGCGCAGGTAATTGCTGCTTCGGCTGCCAATTCATCTTGGACAGTCGCTTTGACCTGAAACTTATAAATACCAGCCTTACCGCGCTCAAATGTCGCGTGCATGATCAATTGATCACCGGGAAGCACGATCCGTTTAAAGCGAGCGCCATCGATTCCTGCAAAGTAATACACATCTTCGGGATCATGCTCTTTAGAAAATGTTAAGAGTGCTGCCGTTTGAGCTAAAGCTTCAATAATGAGAACGCCTGGCATCACGGGAAAGTCAGGAAAGTGACCTTGAAAGAACGGTTCATTCATCGTGACATTTTTCAATGCTTTGATCGTTTTTCCGGGGTCCAACTCAATGACCCGATCCACCAATAAAAAAGGATACCGATGAGGTAGTAACTTCAAAATCCTGTGAATATCAATCACTGCTTGACTCATAGCGTGTCCATAAAAAAGTTACTAATCGGATTTGGTGACCGAATCTGAAGATTTACTTTCGAGATCCCGAATCCGCTCCCGTATTTTATCCAGTCCGCGCAGAATCGCAGCATTTCGTTCCCAAGCGGAATGGGGCATTGAAGGAAAAACGCCGGTAATATGCGTACCCGGCTCGGTAATGGATCGAATCACTGGGGTACCGCCTGATACGGTTGTTCGGTCTGCGATCTGAAGATGGCCCGCAAAATTTGCATTGCCGCCAATTACGCAGTAATTACCAATGGTCGTGCTACCCGCGATAGCGGCACAACCAGCAATCACGGTATGAATACCAATCACCACGTTGTGCGCAATTTGTACTTGGTTATCAATCTTGCAACCATCACCAATCATGGTATTGGCCATCGCTCCCCGATCAATTGTTGTGCAAGCCCCCACTTCAACGTCTTGACCAATGCGCACCCCACCGGTTTGAGGGATTTTGAGCCATTGACCCCCTTGCGATGAAAAATCAGGGGCAAAGCCAAAACCATCCGCTCCGATTACAGTACCACTATGAACAATGCAACGATCGCCAATTACGCAATCGTGATAAATGGTGACATTGGGATAGATGAGGCAATCATCCCCTAAGCTAGCGCCCTCACCAATATTGATTTGACTTAAAAGAACCGTGCGCTCACCCAAAGAAACGCCAGGCCCAATTTGTACAAAGGGCCCAATATGGCATGAGGCGGGAATTTTGGCAGTTTTATCGACGACCGCCATGGGACTAATTCCGGGGGGGTAACTTGAGACGCCTTGCTTTGCAAACCACTGAGCCATCTTCGCAAAGCTGGCATAAGGATTTTTAGAAACAAAGTAGGTCGTCTCTGCAGACTTGGAATGGGCTTTCAAAAACTGGAAGTCTGCATCGCTAACGATTAATGCACCCGCACCACTTACCAGTGCCTGTTGGCGATAGAGGGGATTGGATAGAAAGGAGATCTCGTCAGATTGAGCTCGCTCTAACGGAGCGAGTGAGCGCAGCAATCGGGAACCATCCCCCACCAAGCTAACTTGAAATTGTTCGGCTAGCTCGATGGCGGTTGGCATCTGAATTACTTGAGATTATTCAAGACCCTTATCACCTCATCGGTCACATCAAGTCTCGGATTGAGGTAGGCTGGGGGCTCTTGAAAAATCATATCGATCTTACGCTGTTCAGCCACTTGTCGAATTGCAATATTTGCCTTTTCTGCAATTTTTGCTCGCTCTTCGGCATTACGTTGATTAGCATCATCGTTTAACTCACGATTCTTACGTTGTAACTCTCGATCGAAATCAGCCAGCTCCCTCTGCTTTCGAATTCTCTCCGCTTCAGGCATTACGGCAGCGTCTTTATCTAATTTCTCAGCGGCCGCCTTAATTTTTTGAGCGCCATCCCGAATTTCATTCTGACGCTTTGCAAACTCATTTTGAAAACGCGATTGGGCCGCTTTTGCCATATTGGACTCAACAAAAATCTTTTCGGCATTCACAAAAGCAATGCGAGGAGGAGCATCTTGCGCAAAGGCCACAGCACAAACACCCGTCAAGAATGCAGTTATAACTAATTTAGACACTTTGGTCATTAATCCCTGAATCATCATCATTTTCCTTACGATTAAAACGCTGTACCCACCTGAAACTGCAGTCTTTGGGTATTATCCGTCGGCTGTGCATTGATTGGAATACCGTAACTAAATTTTAACGGGCCCAATGGGGATATCCATGATAAACCCACTCCGGTGGAGTACCGCAAAACCAAGTTGATGTCCTGGAAGACATTACCACCGTCCGCAAAGGCAAAGAGGCGCAAGGTCTTATCTACCCCGGAACCTGGGACCGGGAAGGTGTATTCAACA
>VGIH01000084.1 GCA_016867965.1 Betaproteobacteria bacterium
CGATCAATTACTAATGCAAATGAATCAAAGTGCGAGTCGCTTTGAGGCGCACCCTACGCCTTACTCTCAAGAGGGAATTCGTATTTTTGGAAAGCCTGCTTTACAAAGTTCGAACTGGATGAAGGACGGCTTGTTTGAGGTTCAGGATGAGGGTAGCCAAATCCTATGCCACCTCTTAGATCCAAAGCGCGGTGAGATGGTGGTTGATTTTTGTGCCGGAGCCGGTGGCAAGACCTTGGCCTTGGGTGCCATGATGCGTAATACCGGACGTCTGTACGCATTTGACACCTCTGAGAGGCGTTTGGCGAACTTGAAACCGCGCCTAGCCCGCAGTGGTTTATCCAATGTGCACCCCATGTGGATCGATAGTGAGAAAGACCCCAGAATTAAGCGCCTTGCCGGAAAAATTGACCGCGTACTGGTTGATGCCCCTTGCAGCGGATTGGGGACCTTGCGACGCAATCCTGACCTAAAGTGGCGCCAGACACCGGCTGAGATCGCTAAATTAGCCCCTACCCAACTAGCTATTTTGGAATCAGCGGCGCGCTTACTGAAGCCGGGTGGTCGCCTGGTTTATGCCACCTGCAGTCTTTTAGATCAAGAAAATCAAGAGCTTGTAAACCTTTTTCTAGAAAAACACCCTGATTTTGAGCTTTTATCGGCTAAGGAGGCTCTAGGCCATCATTTTTTACATGATGGAATTCCGATCGGCACCTACAACGATAAGCCTTGGTGGCAACTTTTACCCTCAAAGCATGGAACCGACGGATTTTTTGGAGCAATTATGCAGCGAAAGCCTTAAAATAAGGGGATAGATGCATGATCGCAGTTAAAAAGGGAGATTTGTTTGGAGATAAGCACCATTTCTAGTTTGCACGATGGATTGATTCAGTGGTTGGCCCATGGTTATTTGGACTGGGCTTGGTGGCAGATCGTGATCTTTACCTTGGTCATGACCCACATTACGATTGCCAGTGTTACGATTTTTTTACACCGTTGTCAGGCGCATCGAGCGCTCGATCTCCATGCCATTCCCTCCCATTTTTTCCGGTTTTGGCTGTGGTTGACCACTGGGATGGTAACCAAGGAGTGGGCCTCTGTTCACCGCAAGCATCATGCAAAGTGTGAGTCTGTTGAAGATCCACATAGCCCACAAGTTTTAGGAATTGATACTGTTCTCTTGCGCGGTGCGGAGCTTTATAAGGTGGAAGCCGCAAAGAAAGAAACCTTAGAAAAATTTGGTCACGGAACACCAGATGACTGGATTGAACATAAGCTCTATTCGCGGTTTACCTGGCAAGGCGTTGGCCTGATGCTCATCATTGATCTGTTCTTATTTGGCGCAATTGGCGCAACCGTGTGGGCTGTGCAAATGCTGTGGATTCCGATTACTGCCGCGGGTGTGATCAATGGAATTGGTCACTACTGGGGATATCGGAACTACGATTGTGAAGATGCCTCAACCAATATCGTGCCTTGGGGCATTTTGATTGGTGGAGAAGAGCTTCATAACAACCACCATACGTATGCAACGAGCGCCAAGTTATCGAACAAATGGTACGAGTTTGATATTGGCTGGGCTTATATTTGCGCTTTGCGCTCGCTGGGTTTGGCCAAGGTGAAGAAGGTTCCACCCAAGCCCATCCTCTCCGAAGTGCGTCCCGCCGATGATAAAACCTTAGAGGCAATTATTGCTAATCGCTATGAGATCATGGCGCGCTACAGTAAAACGCTCAAGCGCTGCATTGCCAATGAGTTTCAGCATATGCAAGAATTTGCATCCCATCTTAAAGATGCTCGTGACTGGCTCTATAAAGATGAGTCCAAATTAACGGCACTTGAGAAAGAAAAACTTGAGGGGCTCATGAAAACGAATTCTCAATTACGCAAGATGATTGAGATGCGTCGTGAATTGCATGCAATCTGGGGGCGCTCTAACGCTACCCGTGAGCAATTACTCGGCCAGCTGCGCTCATGGTGCAATCGGGCCGAAGAGACTGGCCCACACTCCCTTAAAGAGTTCTCACTGCGTCTTCGACGGTATTCGAATCCGGCCTAATAAAAAACCCGCTAATTGAACTGACCCCCAAAAGTTGGACGTAATGTCTAACTTTGGGGGTTTAGTTTTATGGCGAAACACAGTACTGAGTTCAAATTACGAGTCGTTCGAGATTACTTAAGAGATTTAGGCGGATACCGAGCCCTAGCTAAGCGCTATGAGATTGGTCACAAAGATGTCTCGCGCTGGGTACGTCTGTATCAGGCGCATGGCTTAGCGGGTCTCAAAAAGCGCTATCAGCAATACAGTGCGGCCTTCAAGCTGCGGGTTCTAAAGCGAATGGCTAAAGAGGCGTGGTCGCTCCAACAAACGGCTGCTTTCTTTAATATCCCAACCCCATCGACGGTGCGGGTGTGGCAAGGCCTCTACAATCAAGGTGGGGCGGATTTCCTTCAACCCCAACCCAAGGGGCGATCACCGATGCCTAAACAAACGGATTACCACGCATTATTAAGCAAACCAGTCGCAGAACTAACGCATGAGGAGTTGCTGCAACGGTTGGCGTACTTAGAGGCAGAGAATGCCTATTTAAAAAAGCTCGAAGCCTTAACTCAGCAGCAGCGCCTAGTAAACCAGACCAAGTCCGGTTAATTACTGAGTTAAGGCAGCACCATCCACTAGCGATCTTATTAACGGTCGCTGCTCTGGCAAAAAGTGTGTATTACTACCATTGGCGACTATGCCACCGACCCGATCCCCAAGCGCCATTAAAAGCTCAGATCCAAGCCATCTTCCATCGTCACCAGGGGCGTTATGGGTACCGACGCGTTCATTTGGAGTTGCGTAACCAAGCGTGCTACCTTAATCCTAAGACGGTGCAAAAGCTCATGGGACAACTCAACCTCAAGTCCATGGTTCGACCCAAACGCTATCAGTCCTATCAAGGGGCACTTGGCAAGGCGGCTCCTAATTGCCTCAGTCGCGACTTTAAGAGCGATGCCCCGAACCAGAAGTGGGTGACCGATGTGACCGAGTTCAATATCAAAGTTCAGAAAGTGTACCTCTCCCCCATTTTGGATCTGTTTAACCAAGAGATCATCGCCTATGAGATTGCTGACCGTCCCATGCTCAGCTCGGTACTGCGAATGCTCCAAAGTGCATGCCAACGATTAACCCCGGAGCAAAAACCGGTGCTGCACTCTGATCAGGGCTGGCAGTATCAGATGGTGGCCTATCAGAAGATCATCAAGGAGCGGGGCTTAATACAAAGCATGTCCAGGAAAGGGAACTGCTTAGATAACGCAGTGATGGAAAACTGGTTTGGGATCCTCAAAACCGAGTTCTTCCATGGCAAACGATTTAAAGATCTTCAAGCGTTTAAGCAAGAACTGAAGGCTTACATTGATTATTACAACCACCAGCGGATCAAACAAAAATTAAAGGAACTGAGTCCAGTGCAATACCGAACTCAATCCCTTCTGGTACCCTAATTAAACTATCCAACTTTAGTGGATCAGTTCAAATAAGCGGGTTTTTAGTTAGATACAAAGATGTTCACTTAATCTTGGTTTCTTTATAAGCCACATGCTTGCGAGCTTTTGGATCAAATTTCATGATTTCCATTTTCTCGGGCTTGGTTCGTTTATTTTTAGTGGTCGTGTAGAAGTGACCAGTACCAGCAGTCGATTCTAACTTGATTTTCTCGCGTGCGCCTTTAGCCATTACTCAGTCCTTAAACTTGTCCGCGGGCACGAAGATCTGCCAAAACAGAGTCAATACCATTCTTATCAATTAAACGAAGTCCAGCATTGGTTAAGCGTAAGCTAACCCAACGATTTTCGGACTCGACCCAGAATCGACGATTTTGCAAATTAGGCAAAAAACGACGCTTTGTTTTGTTGTTTGCATGGGAAACATTGTTGCCGACCATCGGCTTTTTCCCAGTGACTTGGCAAACTTTTGCCATGACACACTCCTTCATTACTAAAAACAATGATTGTAGCAGGCATCTGCCCTTTGGCGCTAGGGTTTAGGCAAAATAGGGTGGGAAATATCTAAAAAAGTTAGTAATTACTCTCATTGGATGTTATTTCCAGCAGGCCTGCGTCGGCAAATGAGAAAAAACCATGTTTTGCCACTATGCAGTGGTCGAGGAGGGCAATATTGACCCATTGCAGCGCTTGGATCAGTTCTTGGGTTATGGCTTCATCATTTGGGCTGGGAAGCGGGTTGCCACCGGGGTGGTTATGAGCAACCACTAAGGCGCTGGCATTTCGATTGAGACATTCTTTAATAACTTCTCGGGGGTAAATTGCGGTGTGATCGATTGATCCCCGAAAGAGCTCCTGGCACTCAATTAGACGGTTGCTGTTATCCAAGTAGAGGCAAAGAAAGACCTCGTGCTCCAGTCTGGCAATCTTGGTTTGCAAAAACTCCCTGACTTGGGTTGAAGATGAGAAGATGGCTTGCTGAGAGAGGCTTTCATGAAGACAACGTTTGACCAGTTCATAGGCCGCCTTAATTTGGGCCCATTTGGAGGGTCCCATTCCATAGCACTGGTAAATTTCGGCCACCGGAGCATTCATAAGGCCTTGCATCCCTCCAAATTGACTCAGGAGATCTTGGGCTAGTGAAACAGCACTTTTCCCTTTCACACCGGAGCGCAGAAAGATTGCAAGGAGTTCGGCGTCCGATAGGGAGGCAGCGCCCTGGCGAGTCAGTTTCTCCCGAGGCTGTTGTGCTTTTGGCCACTGAGAGATCGGGTGATATTGGGCCTCTCTCGCTACAATGGCAGCATGAGTGAGCCCACTGTTTCCCCCGATTCGTTTTTGACCATCAACTATCGACTGACCCTCCCGGGCGGGGAGGATTACATCAACACTTTTGATGATCGGCCGGCGACGATGCAATTGGGATCGGGTCAATTTGCCCCCTGTTTTGAAAAGGTTTTATTAGGGGCGAAGGTTGGCGAAAAGCGCTCGGCCGTTTTAAGTCCAAAAGACGCGTTTGGGGAACACAAACCAGAACTCATCCAGTGGGTTGGTATGGATGTTTTATTGACCAATACCGATGAGGTCCCCGAGTTTGCACCGGGCGATATGATTGAATTTAATGCACCTAGCGGTGCACAATATGCAGGTGTGTTGCAATCGATCAATGAAGAGGGCGCCTGGTTTGATTTCAACCACCCTTTAGCAGGAAAGCAGTTAAGTTTTGAAGCAGAAATTATTGCCATTTTGTAATGAAGATCCATGCAAAGTAATCCATTACCGTCGGAAACCGATGAAATCCTGTTGGCGCAGCCCAGGGGATTTTGTGCGGGTGTCGATCGAGCCATCAATATCGTGAATGAGGCTCTTACTCGCTTTGGTGCACCGATTTATGTTCGACACGAAATTGTTCATAACAAATATGTTGTTGATGAGCTCCGCGCCAAGGGCGCTATTTTCGTCGATGAGATTGAGGAAATTCCACGTGGGGCGATTGTGATCTATAGCGCCCATGGAGTTTCGCAGCAGGTTCGCCAAGATGCTGCAGAGCGAGGCTTGCAAGTGTATGACGCTACTTGTCCTTTGGTGACAAAAGTGCACGTTGAAGTGGTGAAGCTCTGTAAGGATGGATTTACGGTATTCATGATTGGTCATGCTGGCCACCCAGAAGTTGAGGGGACAATGGGGCAGGTTGATAGCGGTATTGTTTTGATTGAAAACCTGACGGATGTAGAAAAGCTTAATTTTTCTGCCGATGAGCGTTTAGCATTTGTGACCCAAACCACTCTTTCGGTGGATGAAACCAAAGAAATTGTGAATGCGCTCACTAAAAAATTCCCCAAAATTATTCAACCGAAGAAGCAAGACATTTGCTATGCCACTCAAAATCGACAAGATGCCGTGAAATTTATGGCACCTCAAGTTCAATTGGTGATTGTCGTCGGAAGTCAGGCGAGCTCGAACTCTAATCGTCTGCGTGAATTGGCTGAAAAATTAGGCGTACCAGCCTACATGGTAGATGCCCCTGAACAGTTGCGACCCGAATGGTTTGACGGCAAGAAACGAGTTGGCTTAACAGCAGGCGCATCAGCGCCAGAGACTCTTGCTCAAGCAATTGTGGCTCGCATTCAAGAGTTTGGTCCACGGCAGATTCGATCTTTAGACGGTGTTGTGGAAGATGTAACCTTTTCTTTACCAAAAAATCTAACGCATCCTGTTTGATTCTTATTACTATTTAACTTGGAGGATTTGCCAATGAAACCATATCAAAGAATGTTTTCATATAGCGTACTGTCAGTCGCCACATTGGGATTGTTGGTAGCTTGTGGAGGTAAGGCCAACGATGGCGAAGTGAAGATCGGACATGTAGCGCCACTCACTGGGTCGATTGCGCACATGGGTAAGCAAAATGAGAATGGCGCTGTTTTGGCGGCCGAGGAAATTAACAAGGCAGGATTAACCATCAACGGCAAGAAGGTGGTGCTCAAGTTAGTTCCAGAGGATGATGCAGCAGACCCGAAGACTGCCACTCAAGTTGCGCAAAAGTTAGTGGATGCAAAAGTCGTGGCAGTCGTCGGCCACTTAAATTCGGGGACTACGATCCCGGCCTCGAAGATTTACCATGATGCTGGCATCACCCAAGTTTCTCCATCGGCAACCAATCCCGAATACACCAAGCAGGGCTTCAAAACCGCTTTTCGCTTAGTGGCCACCGATGCGCAACAGGGCCCAGCGTTAGCCGATTATGTGGCTAAGAATTTAAAAGCCAAAGTGGTCGCGATTATTGATGACTCGACCCAGTATGGCAAGGGCCTCGCTGATGAGTTTGAGAAAACCGTAAAAGCAGCTGGTATTAAGGTATTGCCACGCGAAGCAACCAATGACAAGGCAACCGACTTTAAAGCCATTCTCACGAAGGTAAAAGCTGGTAAGCCCGATGTAATTATGTACGGTGGAATGGATGCAACGGGTGGCCCCTTGGCCAAGCAAGCAAAGGAGTTGGGCATTAAAGCCAAGATTGTGGGTGGTGATGGAATTTGTACCGACAAATTGGCTGAGCTAGCTGGCGACGCCATTAACAACGTGGTTTGCTCGGAAGCGGCTATGTCTCTCGCAAAAATGGAAGCAGGTCCAGAGTTCCAGAAAAAATACAAAGATCGCTTCAATATCGATGTGGATATCTATGCCCCATTCTCCTATGATGCCGTTTATGTGATTGTGGATGCGATGAAGCGTGCAAATTCAGTTGAGCCAGCAAAGATCTTGGCCGTTATGCCACAAACGCAAATGAAGGGTTTGATTGGTAATATTGCGTTTGATGGCAAGGGTGACCTCAAAGAGAGTGTGATCACGTTGTACGATTACAAAGATAAAACGAAGTCTGTCCTAGAAATTATTAAGATTCAGTAATCTAAAAAGCACCCAGCGCGGTGCTTTTTTATTGACAAATTGTCGATGGATATTCTGCTGCAGCAGATTTTGAACGGCCTAGTGCTGGGCAGCATTTATGCCCTCATTGCATTAGGCTACACCATGGTCTACGGTATTTTAGGAATCATTAATTTTGCCCATGGCGAAGTTCTCATGATCGGAGCCATGGTGTC
>VGIH01000085.1 GCA_016867965.1 Betaproteobacteria bacterium
TGGATTTTGTGTCTGATAGACTGGCTGATTGCAGGCGGCTGCGGTGTTTAAACATCGTGGACGACTTCACATGGGAGTGCCTGGCCATCGAGGTGGACTCCTCATTGACCGGCCGACAGGTGGTGGATGTGATGAGGCGGCTTGCCGATCTCAGAGGTCTGCCGCTATCGATCACCACGGACAACGGGCCGGAGTTTGCCGGGAAAATTATGGACGAATGGGCGTATACACACGGCCTTCATATCAACTTTATCCGGCCCGGCAAACTAACCCAGAACTGCTTTGTTGAAAGCTTTAACGGACGGTTCCGAGACGAGTGTCTGAACGAGCACTGATTCCTGTCCATGCGTCATGCCCGAGAGATCATCGAGAACTGGCGCAAGGAATACAACGAGGAGCGACCCCACAGCAGTCTGAAAGATATGACACCGAAAGATTTTGCTGATAGATTTTTAACCGCAGACTCCACATCAAACCCGTACTAAATTGGGTATCAGGTCAGCTAAGCCAATTGACTTAGCTTGCTGCAGTAGATCTGAGGCCTCGCTGACCTGTTTCGCTTGAATTAATGCGTCAATATAACTGACCCAAAAGCGCGTCTTGCGACGATCAGCGTCTAAGGCGATTTTTAGGTCCGTCAGCGCTTTATGAGGCTTGCCCACCTCTACTGCCAATACTCCTAAATTATGGTTAGCATCAGGATGTTTTGGTTGCGCTGAGAGTATCGCTCGATACAAGCTTTCCGCTTCTCGGAATCTTCTAGCTCTATGGGCATCTACAGCTTTTTTAAGCGCCTGATCTATGGTGACTTTCATTAGACAAAACCTTACCCAACATGTTGGCAATTCCGTGAATTAAGACATGCCGAAGATAGCGTCAAGCCTCTGCATATAGGGACATAAGTCTACTACGCACCCACCCCCTCTTCTTGGGGTTTACTGGGTGGATGGCACCGAACGTCGTCTAAGTCGTTAAGCGCGATCACTGAACTTTCGTTTTCTCTCTATTTGAGGTTGGCTCGATAATCCATATTTGGTCATCAACAAGGCGTTTTTAATGCCAAATTTTAAGGGTCCTCTTGCTTCAGATGCTAACGACACTATTTTCAGGTGACGATGATAGTAGCTAGTATGTATCAGGCTGCCTGTTTGTGGGCTGTTTACCTGTCAGCGCTAAACAGCCGATCAATTTTCGGTCTACCCCTAATCACGAAGGGCATCTACTATTTTCAATGACTCGAAGGCTCTGAATCCTAGGCAAAACGTATAAAGACCATCGGAATTACACTATAACTTTTCCATCATCAAACACCGACCATCGCAGAACGATGGAGCTAAAGTACAGTCACTACCTGTCACTATCCAGTCACGCTAAAGAAATTGCGCTCGAAGCGAGCCAATTCTTAGAGTCCAATACTGCCAGATAGCACTAATCTCTACTAATTTCCCAATAGCGTTATATCAACAGAAACGTAAACTTAGCTCATAACAAGAGAGCTCGATAATATGATCATCGCCAATCAGACGAAGTTTCTAGTCTGCTCGAAACAAAAAAACCCTCTTTTTTTCCGGTGCGTACGAACTGATCAATACGAAAGAAATTTGACAAGATCTGGAACCACGTTCCAAATGGTAGTTGAGTGACGTGCGCGTTTCGCCCATCAGGCAAATTCTTGGCTGCAGGATAATTGGCTATAGAGCAGACAAACTGCTTTTCACATCGCGATCTAATTTCGCTTAGCACAGCCCCCAAAGCTCCAAATTCAACGTGTTCCATCACGTCGAGTGAGACAATTAGGTCATATCGACCAGACGGCATCGTATTATATTCGTCCGAGGCCACGTCGAATCCGTCGATGACTATCTCGCTATGGCGCGACTTTATATACTCAATGAAGTCACCCTTCCCGCACCCATAATCTAATACAGATTTATAACTCTTTTTACTAATTAACATTTCTATGTGTGCGTAGTGTTTTTTAGTTACGTTACCGACACCAAAACTCTCCGTTAGCTCATGTAATTTCTTTAATTGCTTCTGATACTCTTCTGATACTATTTGCTGCTCCATGTTTAGCTCCGTTATCTTAGTGCCAAGACGAACCCGAATCCGGCTAAAGTGCAATGTACATTCATTCCGCCCGCTGTTGTTATTTCACCGCAGTTTGGCGCATTAAACTTTCCATATCCTTTAATTAAGATCAAACCTTTTTTAACTTGTCTGAAGGCGTTAAATCCGCTAACCACCTCAGCCTCATTGGACGAATTACATAGTAAAACGTCGACGGCGTGCTCATTGTTACCAATATCCGATAGATGTAGCCCAGTGTCTCCCTGTAAAGCAAATCTCTTTGCTAAAACTTTCGCGTACACATCAATAGGCAAAATTTTCTGATTCTCACGTGCCAAACACATCTCTATCCGCTCTACTTTATCGGTGAACATTACACTCATTGCCAATGATGGGAGAGTCATTGTTGAAGAAAGCTGGAAGATCCGAAGATGGCTCGTTGAATCAACTCGACATAGGCAAGTAAAAAGAAAATCGATAATTGAATACATCTCATAAGTTACGCCTAACGCGTTATACATCCCAAGAAATGTCTTCGCGGCAGAGGTCTCACTGAACAAGAAGTCTCGTCGATTAAGTAGGCACATCTCACTGTCGGATATGACTCCTTTTGGATCCTTCACACGATCTTTTATGAGCTCATAAAGTTTCATGTTTTATCCTATTTGCGACGCTTTTAAAGAACTCCTGAATAGTGACCTCAGGTGTTTTTCTATGTATTGTGATGTCTCGATATGCAATCGCTTTCTTTTCCTCGAGTCCCCATATGAAAGGCGCGCCCCTGTCCGACAACAGAAGATCCACTTTTTTGCCTGCTGCTCCGACAAAGTGTACGAGGGCAGTCGAGACCGATACAACGCGGTCGCAGGCGCAAGCTAGAGCGAACCAACTGTCTAGGTCAGCCTTAAAGTCTATTCCGTCTATCCATTTTAAGTTTTCATAGCGACCTTGCATTCTGTTTTTTTCTCTTTCAACATCACCATACTGAAGCGATACGAAAATATAATCTTTTAGTTGGAGTATTGACTCCCAGTAATCTAGTTCTAGGGTTTTCGTCTTTTGGGCGCGCTCCCAGTAGCCGCCTTTCCAGGAAATTCCGACGAGCTGCTTGTTACCCGTTTTTTGAAGCAGTTTGGATCTATATTTTTCGGTTTTCTCTTGATCAGGGATCAAATAAGGCGTCTGATTGCTTATATAACTATCTACACTCGGACGATATTTTTTCTGTATGCAACCAAGCGGTATAAATCCATTGGTGTTACGAATATTACCGTCGATTAATGGTCCGAATCCATATGGATAAAGTAGGCAAGATGAGAAAGAACGGGAAAGAATAGAACGCATGCGCTTCTCAGAAATAAGTATAGTTTTCGGATAATCAATTAGAAACTCCCTAAAGCACCCGAAAAACAGTACCTGATCACCGATTCCCTGCTCTACAACGACTATTGTCCACTTCATCGGATCTAGCTCGTTGGGGTCGGTGATCATGTAACTCTTATTAAAGAGGGTTGGCATCGGACGGCCAATTTTTCCTACCTCCGGCTTCAGTCCATTGTCATAGTTACTCCACCCCTGATCAAATTTATGAAGACGAAGCTGGACCAGCGACATATTCCATTTTAGAGCAACATTATCAGAGCTATTTTTAAGAGCCTTCTCAAACGAGCTGAGAGCATTTTTCGGATCTCGCTCGGCAAAGGTATCAGCTCTTAAACGGACCAGTTCCTGGGAATCAGGAAAAAGCCTTTCTGCAAAAGCTAGGAGCTCATCAGATTTTTCTGTCTGAAATAATGATCTGTAACAGCTTATGAGCCCGCTTAAAATTGGAAGTTTAGGAGACTTTTCATCATATAAGGAATTAAAGATCGCCAGTGATTGATCATATTTTTGTTCCTGCATTAATGCAGCGGCGTAGTTGATAGCAACACTTTCATTTTTTGGGAAAATCTTATACGCTTCCTCACCAAACGCGACGGCCTTTTTGAAGTCCCGTTTCTTAAGGTAAACGGGAATTAGATTTACAAGCGCAAGGTGTTGCTTTGGATTAAGTTGGTAGCTTTCGACTAGCGCAGCTTCTGCGAAATCGAGTTCATTTTTTCTTAAGTGGACCAGACCTTTGTATGCTAGACCAGGAGATCGATTCATTGAGACTAATTTTTCTGCCTCGATCATTGCCTCCCCATAGTTTTCGCTCTTAAGATGTGCATCGATCTGTTGCGAAATTGCTATCGCATCTTCGATTCCTTTATCGGTTTTCTTATTTTTCATCGGCGAAATATGACCTCCCCGACGCCAGCAAAAGTACCACTTTTTCTCTGCGCGACTGTTATCTGAGTTTGATCTATTTTGAATCCATAATCTTTTAATTGATCAAGAGCGAGGTTATGCTCACTTAGATTACTGTTCAGCTCAATACTTAGGCTTCTTACTTGACTAGATTCCAAAGTATTAGAGGCGCCCCGCAAAACCTTATGCTCTAAACCATCTACGTCAATCTTTATATGAGTCGGAATCGTTATTGTTTCCTGAGAAACAAGCTCGTCTATGGTTGTACTGTATAGGCCCTGCCTCAGCGGAAAAGTCTTTGGTTTGAGTTCATAATTTAGTTGCTCGCCGACACTGTGACAAGAACCGCCGGCCCGCATGTCTGAGATATAGAGCTCAGTGAATCCGGAGCTGTCGATCACGCCTATTGGGAAGGCTTTTATTCTTTGCGTTTGTTTATTCAGCCGAATATTTGTACATAAGATTGCGAAATTCAAAGCCTCCGGTTCGATCGCTATGACATCAATTTCGCGCATTACTGCGGCATAGATTGAGTACATTCCTACATTGGCGCCAACGTCTAGTAGAGTTTCGCCCTGAGACATGCTATCTAACCACTCGATGGTTGACGGCTCTTTTGAAAGCAGAGTCTCGACTCGCCAAAGTACGAAACTATTCGGGCAATGGAAACGTAATTTTTTATCGCCGATTTTTTTTACCGCAGTCGGCATTAACTTTTCATAAGTTCTTATATCCATCATATTCCCTTCATTAATCCGGCAGAATCGAGCAGCTTTAGTGACGTCTCCTTTTCCATCATCACATAGTACGTATCATCGGTATCCTGGGCGGGAACCATCGCACGGTCATCCTTTGAAAGTGTCATCATCAAATCGAACAACATAACGTTACGTGGCCGCATTTTTGCTCGCGGGTAAAATCCGTGACAGCAATTACTTTGCCAATACCTTGACTGCGCTGACGTGAAAACGAGATCCTTTAATGGATTATGTATACCGAGTATTTCGTTCTCTGAGAGTTCAATATTGATAGCATCATACTTTGTCAATTTAATCTGCGATTTATCCTCGCCCCGCTGTATTTGCCAGGCGTTTCCAGACTCCTCCCAAATGACAGCATCTGCGATGCCGAACTGATGGTCAGTTATCTTGAGCTCCCCAGATATGCTCAGTGTAGATTCAAGGAATTTTTTGGCGCTTGCAATATAAAGTTCCTGGTCGTCGGAGGTTGAGTTAGTCTTCATCACGAAGGTGCGTTTGTCTCTTAGATAAAGGCTAGTGCAAGGATTTTTTTTATCGAGCTGCAAGAGAAAAGCAAACAACGTGTCCGCGCTATCTTTATGCGGCGCTAGGCTATACCCGTCACGGTCCTGCAGAATCCTAAAACGCAAAGCAAGCCGAACATTCTGTGGCGGTACTAGCCATTTAAATCCCTCTGCCAACACCTCAGCGCCGAGGTACTGCATAAACTCAGGTAGGACCTCTCTCGTCCAGTTCTTTAAAATTGGTCTTATCTCATCAGACGCGAAGACGCTTGCCGCGGGCAGTATGAATCGTGAGTGTTCGTTATAAGCTGACTTCACAGACTTAAACCCAAACGGTCTGGGTTCAATCTCCTCCACCAGCGCGGCCAACTTATCTACGAGCGCGGCATATGATAAGTGACGATGCACAAACGCGGGTGGGGACTTAGAAACAATCTTGAGCATTACACCTCCTAAAAAAAAACCCTGCAAGATATTGCAGGGTTTTTAGACGATTAAAAACTACTTTTATTTTAATCGATCGATTACCTCACTCTCGTCCCTTAAACGAAGGTAAAGTTCGCCGCGTTCAACTGACCCGGGGTTACACCGTTTAACACCGCAAGTGTCGTCGTCGACAGCGTATGCGAAGCACTCGAAAGCGTCGTCGCGCCCGCGCTTCCTGCATCGACCGCATCTACATAAGAAATGTAGGCAGCGTTATTACCGTCTGACCAAACACATATAAATCCGGCTGTGGCAATGGCTGCAGACGCGAAAATGATTCCAGTATTCATGAACGCCTGCATTGCGGCGGTGGTTGCGAAAGCGGTTCCGAAGACGATGATGTTGTCGGTCTCGGTTAACGTTGCACTAGCTCCCGTGCCGTTGATAACTACCGACAAATCGATGGCGTTAGTTGCGGCCTGTGCGGAACCGTCACCATCGAATATTCCCGCTGTAGCAACCCCAGCAGCACCTGCAACGAAAGATAAAACGTCCTGACCGGTGGATCCAGCAAAGAATCCTGTGATGTCGTCAACACCCTCACCGGTGCTAGTGAAACGGATCGTATCGTTGCCCGTTACACCCGCCTTCAAGGTAATTACGTCGTTGCCTTCGCCCGAGATAATAACGTTAGTTGCTGAACCCAGACTCACTTCTACCGCCTGAGTTACACCCGAGAGATCCGCTGTAAATGTGCCAGAATTCGTCATCTGTGACGCGTCGATCGTTCCGGCACTTGCAAACGTCATAGTGCCGAGGGTCACATCTAGCGCACCTGAGACTCGAATATTCCCGATCGCACTGCCTCCGAGGGTTCCAAACTCTACGCCAGCCCCGTCGACACCGCCGATCGTAATTGCCCCGATGGTTCCTGCCGTTGCCAGTAAGTTTCCGAAAGTTGCAGAAGCCCCGCTTGCGACAGTGACAGAAATGGCCCCCAACGAGGAGGCCTCAATCGCACCAAATGTCGCGCTAGCGGCGTCGGCTGCCGAGATCGTGATTGCCCCCACAGCACCAGCCGTTGTTTCGATACCGCTAACCAGGAACATCTCCGCAATCGATGAGGCACCCATATTCAACGTGATCGCTGATATATCGAGATTAGCAATGCCGCTTGCGGCCAATCCACCCGAGAACAGAGCAAGGGTAGACGATGCGCCCAAATTGACGGTGCCAATGTTGATCTGCTGACCGGTAAACGTTGCCGCAAAATTGGCTGACTCCGTGCGAACAATTGACCCCACACCAAGAGTACCGGCGGAGACCGAGAGCACAAAGTCTGTAGCAGAAGCTGAGGCACTTCCGACCGCATTTGAGAAGCCCCCAACGTGAACAGTCGCACTCGCTGAGCTCGCGTCAATGTTAACCGTCAAGTTAGCAACACCAGTAGTGTTCAACACGATACCCGCTTGGTTCGACGCCGCGGTACCGACCTGGGAATTCGTGTCAGCGGCCAGGTTTAGAACGTAGGTCGATGCTC
>VGIH01000086.1 GCA_016867965.1 Betaproteobacteria bacterium
ATATTTCAGTGGAATTTTTAGAGGCTGCCTTAGCTAATTTACATCACGATTATCCAGCGATCGATATGCGGGCGATTGCAGCGGACATTACTCATGAACTTTCATTTCCAGCTTTACAAGACCAGAGAATATTATTCTTTTTTCCCGGTTCATCGATTGGGAACTTTACCCCTCCAGAGGCCTTGCGTCTGTTCTCAAATCTAGCCAGGGAGTGTCATGGAAGCGGCGGTTTGCTGATTGGGGTTGATTTAATCAAAGAAATTCAGGTATTGGAGCGAGCTTACAACGATTCCTTGGGCGTAACCGCAGCATTTAATTTGAATGCGCTACGACACCTTAATTACCTGATCGGAAGTAATTTTTCTATCCCAGATTGGGAGCATTACGCGTTCTTTAATCAAATCCTCGATCGAATTGAGATGCATCTTCGAGCCCAATCGGATCAGTTGGTAAGTTGGCCTGGCGGCCATCGTCAGTTCCATGTCGGCGAAATGATTCATACCGAAAATAGCTATAAATACTCTAAAGCCACGTTTCTAAAAATGCTCCAGGAGGCTGGCTTTACTCAGGTGACCGCTTGGACTGATCTAGAGTCTAGTTTCCTAGTGTGCTTTGCTGGATTTAAGTAAGCGGGTCACGAGTTTTTGTATGGACGACCGTTCATGGCCGGGTTGGACAAGCTTTTGTAATTTCTTCACTTGCTTTTGAAGTCTCTTGTAGAACAATTGATCGGTTTCTGCGCGGTATAAAAGTCTGGCCAAGGCTTTTTCATCACCAACCGGAAAATATCCCAAATAATCTTTTCCAAGCAGCCCACAATTACCTGCTATCTTTGAGGCAAGGACTGGAACACCTGCGGCAATTGCTTCAGAAACCACATGAGCGCCACCTTCCATGCGACTGGAGATAACCATAGCGTGACTGCGCGCCAGGGTCCTTAGTGTTGCCTGACGACTCACCATGCCTTGCCAGGCATAGCGACCATGTTGTTTGGTCGCTTGCAACGCGATTGTTTCCATTTCCTCACTCATGGCCATCCCTAAGTGTTGAATAGTAATTTGACTATGGCTATGTAAGTGGGGCAGTGCACGTACGATACAAAAGGGATCTTTCTCAGGGCGAAGATGCCCAATCACACTCACACTGAATTGACCTTTGGGCTTTTGCTGCTTAGGTATCTGAGATACCGACTGATGAATGACTGTTGCCTTATGATGCCATTTTGCGGGGATGAGTCGTAATGCCTCTGTTTGTAAAACCAACAATGCATCTGCTAATGCCATCGATTCATGAACCTCTGGCTGGTTTGCCATATCCCGGTACAGGTCAGTGCCTGTGAGAATCAGAATTAAAGGACGATTAGGGTATACGAGCTTAAACGCATCAATTGACGCATGACTTCGATAGGCATGCAAGGTAATCAGGAGGTCGGCATCTTTTCCGGACCAAGATTCAGTAATGGGGACTCGGTAGCCAAGCTGTCTTAAAAAACTTTGCCATCGTTTGGCGGTCACACGATTACCGTGTAGGCTCCCTGGAGGAGCTGGAGTGATGATTTCGATACGGCGCATATTCAAGAACTATTCTTTGAAATGCGATTCAGAAAAATAAACCCCAATACTGGACCCGGTAGCAATAGCCACGTAATGTAGTGATCCATAAGGGGTAAGATCAAGGTACTGATTTGAATAGAGATCATCGTAATCGTAAAGCCAATCGCATTTTGAATCGTCAGTGCAGTACCGACAATTTCGGGTGGACAGGCTTGGGCTGATAGGGCCGAGAACTGCGGTGAGTCAGCTACAACACTCATGCCCCAAATAAGCCAAAACAAAATTTGCGCCCAAAGCGGTAACCCAGCAATCCATGGATACAGTAAACAGCAGAGACCGGACAGTGCCAGGGCGGTTGAGGCAACCTTTATGCCGCCCATCGATTTGCTAAGCTGCCCCCCAAGAAAGCAACCGATTGCACCAACCCCGATTACTGAAAATGCCAATCCAGATAAATTCAAGGGATTTTGAATGGGATACGAACTAGCAATCAGAAATGGAACAAGCGCCCAGAAGGCATAGAGCTCCCACATATGACCAAAATAACCCAACGCAGATCGACAATACTCCGGGATTGCAAAGAGCTGACGAAAGCCGCTTAGCTTCACCCGTGAGGCGGTACCTAATTTGAGGTGGGGACCATCGCCAAGCCAAAAAATAATTGCCATCGCAATGACCGCCAGGAAGGAGGAGAACAGAATCACCTCTTGCCAAGGCCAATCAACACCGAAGTAGCGTGTGGCATGGGGAATGGCCGTTCCCAGAGTGAGCATGCCAACCAATTGCGCGATACGCGAGGATGCCTTTTGAGGATCCCAAGTCATGATGAGTTTCATGCCGATAGGGTAGATGCCTGCTAAACAAATTCCAACCAAGAAACGCAGTGCAGAGCCCATCCAGATGCTATCGGCCCATATCGCAAATGCGGTATTGAACAGAGCCCCAAGTAGGGCACAAGCGGCAAATAGATGACTGGGTCTAAACCGATCCGCAATACCGCTTAAAGCAAATACTAAGGTGCCTGCTACAAAACCCAATTGCACGGCATTGGTCAAAACACCAATACCTGCAAGATTGATATTCCAGGAACCAATTAAATTGTCAGCCACGCCATTGATCGAGAACCACAAGGAGGTTCCCATGAGCTCCGCAATCACAATCAATAACGAAGCTACATTTGGGCTAATGGTTCGAGAGGGTGTCGAAGTAATCAATTGAATAAATAATAGGACTAACTTTAGTTGCTTCTATTATGGTACTTCTTCAATGCCATGCAGCTCTCGCAAAAAGTGTGCTGATTCAGGGTTCACCCATCCGGTATTAACCCGTAACCGAACACTTTAATTTATTGGTTGGATGCCATATGATCCATTCATTAGCAACTGTGATGGAGGGGACATGATTGATCATCTGGATCATTTGGTTTTAACAACTGCACACGAGGAACAGTGCATCCATTTCTATACACGCATACTTGGAATGAAACTTGAATCATTTATTGGGGGAACACCACCGGTTGAACGTAAAGCATTCAAGTTTGGTCAGCAAAAGATCAATCTTCATATCAAAGGTAAAGAATTTGAACCCAAGGCGGATGTTCCAACACCTGGTTCGCTTGATTTATGTTTTATTGCAGCCCGTCCGTTGAAGGAGGTGATCGAGCAATTAAAAATTCTAAATTGGCCAATCATCGAAGGGCCTGTTGTTCGGACTGGAGCAACGACCAAAATAAATTCAGTCTATGTACGCGACCCCGACCAAAATCTAATCGAAATCAGTGAATTACTCTAAGAGCTTAGCTTTAGATGGCCTTTGTGTCCTTCAGCCGGTCTTCGATAAAGTAATACCAATTGGCTTGACGTTGCCAATATTCCTTCCATAGGGATCGCCAGCTGGGTTTGGGTAGGTCCATATGACCTTCAACATCGCCGTAGATATTTCTGGAGTGCAAGCCATGTTTATCGCATAAATGTCGAATCGCTTGATTCTCGATCACGCAATGCATATAGAGCGTATGGTAGCCACGGTTTTGAGCCCTAGTGATTGCTTCGCTCAATAGTTGATCGGCAATGCCATATCGACGAAACCCTTTTTTCACAATCACGCCAAATTCCACTGCATCATCAAGACAGGCAATATGAATTACACCGGCCCAGTGTCCATCGTGATGAGCAATTAAAAAATGATGATTTGCCTTGTCCTGTTTAAATTTGCGGATGAGGCGGTTGATGCCCTCAGCACTTAAGCTAATTCCAAAGTAGTTCCTTAGCGTCTGTGGATCCAAGGTTTTTAGCCACGAGCCGTACCGACTGATTTGAGTTTCGGGCAGGAAGTGAGTGAAAACCGTCATTTCATGACCCCATGGGGTAATTTTTTCGGTTCCTTGCGAGATACGCAAGGCGTGCCTCAGACCAGACTTCAACGATGCTTTTAAGGAACTTCACTAGATTTTTCATACTATATCCTCTTGTAAAGGCATGATTTAGATAGGAATTAACTCTTTTTAAGGGTTAACCCTAAACTAATATACGCCTTTTTTTAGAATGCTGCATGACAGCAAAAAAGAGGAATGCAAACCCATTCCCAAAGCAGCCAGAGGTTTGGCCGTAGTTCATTGGCTCAGTTCATCACCAGCAGAGCAAATCACAACATAGATCTTTTTAATGCGGGGCACTGCAAAATCAAAACTGATACCATCGAACGGTTCATTCATTACAAATAACAAGACCGATCGATGCCACATGACGTTACCCTGATTGCTATTCTGGCTGGAGGCTTCGGACTTGCTCTCATTTTTGGGCTTGCGGTTTCTTATCTGAAGATGCCACCGTTATTGGGCTATCTAATTGCAGGTGTGGTCATTGGCCCAGCAACGCCAGGCTTTGTTGCGGACATTGGCTTATCGACTCAGCTTGCCGAAATTGGTGTGATGTTACTGATGTTTGGAGTCGGACTTCACTTCTCAATTAATGATCTGCTGGCTGTCAAAAAAATTGCGGTTCCTGGCGCATTATTCCAAATGGCAGTTGCGACGGCATTAGGGTATTTGGTTGCGCATTATTGGGGTTGGTCCTTGATCGGTTCCATTATCTTTGGATTGAGTCTATCGGTAGCAAGCACCGTTGTTTTGCTCCGAGCTCTCGAGTCAAAGGGCCTCTTAGAGACTGCCAATGGTCAGATTGCAGTAGGGTGGCTAGTGGTTGAAGACTTAATGATGGTTCTAGCTTTGGTGTTGGTACCAGTGATGGCTGAAATTTACGGTAATGATGGATCGGTTGCGCAATCTACGAGCTCGAGTGAACTATTTACCTTAATTGGTATCACTTTGGCTAAAGTCACTGCATTTATCGTTTTGATGTTGGTCGTGGGCAAACGCTTGCTGCCAAAAATGCTATGGATTGTCGCGAAGAGTGGGTCACGCGAGCTCTTTACCTTAGCGGTCATTGCGTCAGCAATCGGGATTGCTTTTCTGGCAGCAGAGTTATTTGACGTGTCGTTTGCTCTGGGCGCCTTCTTTGCCGGCATGATGCTTGGCGAGTCTGAGCTCAGTAAGCGTGCAGCCGATGAGTCATTACCGCTCCGTGATGCATTTGCAGTGCTATTTTTTGTATCCGTAGGTATGCTTTTTAACCCGGAGATCATCTGGCAGGAGCCTATCAAATTACTCATCGTGATTGCCATCATTATGGTGGGAAAAACGTTGGCGGCAATTTTGTTGGTATTGCTATTCAAGTACCCGTTGGGTACCGCCTTGACGGTAGGCGTTAGTTTGGCTCAGATTGGGGAGTTCTCATTCATTCTTGCCGGCATGGGTTTGGCCATGAATCTAATCCCGAATGAGGCTTACAGTTTGATATTGGCTGGAGCGATTTTATCGATCGCCTTTAACTCCTTTTTATTTAATGGTATTGAGCCTGCCTTAGTGTGGGCTCGAAAACGCTCTCATCTGGCGCGTAAGCTTGATGAGCGGCTCGATCCTCTTTCTTTACTGCCAAGTACCGTCAATCAATCGCTCTTACACAAGCAGGTGGTCATCGTTGGTTATGGTCGAGTTGGTAAAAAAGTCTTTGAGAATCTTAAATCACAAAATATTAATTGTGTGATTGCTGAAAAAGATCGCGGTATGGTCGAGGAGCTGCGCAAGCAAAATATTCCTGCCGTAACCGGTGACGCAGCTAACCCATTTGTGTTGATTCAAGCACATATCGCTCGCGCCGCAATCTTGGTCATTGCAACGAAAGATTCGATTGATATTAGTAAGATGGTTGAGACTGCCCGAACCCTTAATCCGGAAGTAAAAATATTTATTCGAGCACGAAACCCTGAAGAGGTTGAGCTTTATGAAAAAGAGGGTTGGGGCAAATCCTTTACCCCCGAGGACGAGTTAGCGGCGCGCATCACTGGCGAGGTCGTGGCGGAGATGGCAAAATAATCCATTCTTTTGTGTATTGCTGAAATTAATGGACCCCATGATCGTGATGGCTAAATCAAAGAAGCCCATTTGTATTGCGGTGAGTGTCGCCGCGCTCCTCTTATTAGGTGCTTGTGCAGGTCGGCAATCAAATGCTGGCTCTGGCAGCTCTGCCTCGGTTAGCGCCAGCCCCCAAATGTTATCAAATGCGCAACTGGAGTCCTTGGTTTCTCCTATTGCTTTGTACCCCGATTCATTGCTCTCAATCATGCTATTGGCTTCAACCTATCCGCTTGAAGTTGCTGAAGCCTATAACTGGCGCTCGAGCAATGCGAGTTTGCAAGGTAGTGCGCTTACCAATGCACTTAATGCCTAATCGTGGAACGATAGCGTCAAGTCATTGATTTCATTTCCCCAGGCGTTAAGCATGATGGGTAAGCAGTTGCAGTGGACACAAAATCTCGGAAATGCTTATAAGTTACAACCGGCAGATACGATGAAAGCTGTTCAAGCTCTTTGTAAGAAAGCCCAAGCCGCCGGTACATTAAAAACGAATGCTCAAATGACCGTGAATACTGATGCAAGCGGAAACATCATGATTGCGCCACCCAATACGCAAATTGTGTATGTACCAACTTATAACCCAACTCAGGTGTATGGCCCATGGCCCTATCCCGATTACCCACCTTATCCAGCATACGATCCAGCTTGGGGTGCGATGTCTTTTGGGGTGGGTTTAGCGGTCGGAGGGGCATTATGGGCAACGCCAGCTTGGTCAAGTGGCACGATTAATGTCAACAACAATGAGCAACGTCCAAATCGTGGTCTTATTGGACCTAGCAGCATTGCAAATCAGCAGCGTTTGTTAAATGACTGGAAAAATAACGCAACCCCACAAGAGCGTCAAGATGCGCGCAATGCCGCGCAACGTGCTGACAGTGCATTTCAGAAAGATGCAACTCCAGAGGAGAAAGCACAAGCGAATCGACTTAACCAAGAGGGGCGCTCAGCGATTTCCGAGGATCGTGCAAACCCCAATGCAACTCGGGAAGCTGCTCAAGAAAATGCGATGCGGGAGCAGGCTCGATTTGATGAGAATCGAGATCGTTTTGGGGGTTTTCGTGGAGGCGGTTTTGGAGCGGGTCGTATGGGAGGCTTTAGACGCTAATGGTGCGAATAATGAAAACACTGAGGGTAAGCATTGGATTGGTGATCAGCTTTTTGGTCTTACTTCCCGTTACCAGTTTTGCTCAAGTAAAGCCGCATGATGCATCAACGGCTACGATGGTGGAGCTTTGTAAGTCGCGAAATGACATCGATGCCCAAAACTTTTGCTTCGGGTTTGGTGAGGGGGTTTATCAAGCCTATTTAGCTAGTCGGCCAGCGGGCTCAAAACCCAGTATTTGCTTTGCAGCAAATAATCACACGCGTGAGCAAATATTGGATGATTTT
>VGIH01000087.1 GCA_016867965.1 Betaproteobacteria bacterium
ACGCACTCTCGGACGTGTTTTAGATGGAATGTATGACTCTGGCGAGAGAGATAAATATAGAACACGTTTCGAAGTAATTACCCCAAATATGACAGAAATATATATTTCTCATAAAGGGGCAATTGAGGTTCCATTAAAGGATACGGGGACAACTATTTCCACAAGTTGGACAGTTCGCCCTTCAGATCCTGAGCTCGAAGCCGTTTTCTTGGCGCGTTTGATGGAGCGTCTCGGTATGACCCAAGAACAAGCGAAGGCGCAAGTTGCCGCGACTGCTTCAGCTCCAAAAACTCCGAGAGCGAAACTGGTTGAAGAGGGTGCAGCGACCCGCATTGAGATGAGTTCTGGATTTGATCGGGCTTGGCGCGATGTCGGTCTTGCTTTGGATCGTTCTAACTTCACTGTTGAAGACCGCGATCGCTCACGCGGTATTTACTTCGTACGTTATGTGAACCCTAAAGAGTTAGCTGACAACCGTAGTTGGTTTGGCCGTACTTTTGGTAGGAGTAACGATGCGGATAAGAAAGCCAAACTCTATCGAGTTGTGGTTCAAGCGCGAGGTGAGAGCCAAGTCGTAGTTTTGGTGCAAGACTCCGAGGGCAAACCTGAGAACACCACCACTGGTAATCAGTTACTCACAACACTTGATCGACAGCTTATTAAATAATCACCATTAAGTACCAAAGAAAAAAGGCGCTCAATTGAGCGCCTTTCTTCATGCAGCCTCAGAATTACTTCTTGGCTGGTGCAGCAGGAGCGGCCGGTGCGGCTGGAGCAGCAGCAGGAGCAGCAGGAGCAGCAGCAGGAGCAGCGCCGTCAGCTGGTTTTGCATCAGCAGCTGGAGCAGCAGCAGGAGCAGCAGGAGCAGCAGCTGGCTTAGCTTCTTCTTTCTTACCGCAAGCAGACAAAGCAACGGCCAACATCGCGGCCAAGAGGAGTGACTTCTTCATTGATTTATTTCCTTTAAATTTAAGTCGATTTACAGCAATTACCGGTAATTGTTGTAGGACCTTGAATGCGGTTTACGGATGTAATCCCACTCAGATCCGCCCATGATTATAGCAATCACGCAATCATTTGTTCAAATGGTGCTAGCCATTGCAGTGCTTATTGAAGGAGGAGCCAGCCAAAACAATAGGCCTCATAGAGCGAATTATTTTTTGCAATCGAAGGGAAGTCCACGGACCCATCCAGCACCTCTGCGTGTATCGTTGATAAGCCCTTATTTTTACTTGATTTTTGCATTCGCTCTCGGGCGAAGCAGTGGTGCTGAGCCAGGGTTTGCCAGGCTTTAATGGTGGCCAGATCTTGACCTTCGGTAACGGCGTCGCCATTGCAAAAAACGGTCTCATTTCGGATCAATAATCGGGTTTGGGGGTGGGGCACAAGAGCCCTTTTCTTAAGTGATGCCCTTAGGGCGCGAGGACTAAGTAGCGGATCGGGTGGGGTAAAAATTGTATGTGGTTTTGGCTCACTCAAGTATGCCGTAATTCCATTGACGAAGGCCTGGTTCTGATCAAAGGAAAGACTCTGAATTCGCTGCCGGATTTCATCTTCGAGCTGAGTTGGTAAACGCGCAGGATCTAAAGAAGCTTCCTGATTCGGATCGGCATAAATCGCTGCGAGTGCGGGGTCAGCTTCTAAGGATTCGGCAAGACGCCATAAACCTTCACTAAGGAGCTCACGGTATGAGGGTGACCGAAAACCGACCGACCAGGTTTGACACCCATCATCAAGCGCCACTCCTTCGTGGGCAATATTGGGCGGTAGGTAAAGTAAATCACCTGGCTCTAATACCCATTCCTGTTCAGGCTTAAAGCGTGCAAGGATCTTGAGTGGTAAATGGGGGCGCAAGCCGAGATCGGCCTGCCCAGATATTTTCCAGCGGCGTCGACCTTCCATCTGAATTAAAAATACATCGTAGGAGTCGACATGGGGGCCTACACCACCACCAATGCCTGCAATACTAATCATTAGATCATCAAGGCGTGCATCGGGGATAAACCGAAACCAAGACAACACATGCGCAGCAGCAGGGTGCCGCGCCTCAACCCCTTGAATTAATAAAGTCCAATCCCGTTGGCTGGTGGCGGGGATCTCTTTTTTCTTGAAGGGACCATGATGGAGACGCCATGGCTTCGCTTCTACGAGGCGCGCTTCGCTAAGGCCATCGCATGCATACCCAAATAGCGCTTTATCAGAAATAGGACTTAACAGAGGAAAGCCAGCATTCTTGCTCAGTGCAAAAGCAGGAATGGCTTGGCGAACCAGGAGTGGGCATTTATGCCAATACCGCCGCATAAATAGTTGGGGGCTAAGATTACCCAAAAGCGGCCACGGTAGATCGAGGGGTAGTGTGGCTGGGGCTTTAGGGGGCTGATAGCGAGAGCGAGTCTTAGTCAAGTAAAATGGCCTTATTAAGGAAACACATCGCTATGAAGATTGAAAAAAATACCATCGTATCTCTTCGTTACAAACTTAGCGATGCTCAAAACAATATTATCGAGGAACCCGACACCCCAATGGTTTATCTGCACGGGGGCTACTCAGGAACTTTCCCAAAGATCGAGAGTTTATTGGATGGCAAGGATATTGGCTTTGAGACCACGGTTCAGCTTGAGCCTCAAGATGCCTTCGGAGAATATGACCCTAATTTACTCAAAATAGAGCCGCGGGAGCGTTTTCCTGAGCCTTTGGAGATCGGCATGCAGTTTGAAGGGGTACCAGAAGAGCAAAGCAAAGAAGAGCTCGAAGCGGCATCACTCAATGAGGTGGATGATGACGACGATGATCAGGAAGTCGATACCTTAATCTACACGGTGACCGATCTGGCCGATAAGCAAGTTGTGCTTGACGGTAATCATCCACTTGCTGGTATGGCCCTGCGTTTTTGGTTGCAAGTTGAAGATGTTCGTCAAGCCACCGAAGATGAGATTGCAAATCAACACCCACAGGGTGAAGACGGTTTTGGAATGGATCTTGCCGACGATGACGATCTGGATGATCTCGATTTATCGGGAACGGCACAACGCGGTCAGGGCCCACGAACTTTGCATTAATAGGTAGGGGGCCAGCCCCCTGCGTTTTACTCTTTCAGAAGTTTTTTGATGGCGTCTAGCTCACGCTGAGTTTCTTCATGGCCAGTCGAGTCGCTCGCCTTACCACCCAACTTCGCTAAGGCCTCTTCCAGGGCTTTGATCTTGTGTTCTTGTTCAATCGTGGCGTCGATCAAACTCTTCAATGCCAATGAAACGGGGTCATCGGCATTGGGTGTGATTCCATACGCCGAGAAGCTTGCCTTGCTCGCATCGCTTACATCCTTGGGGAGATCGGGATGCAAGATACGAGCGGGTACGCCCACTGCCGTCGCACCCGGCGGAATTTCTTTAAGAACCACGGCATTGGATCCAATGCGTGCACCATCTCCTACGGTAAATCCACCCAATACCTTCGCCCCAGCGCTCACAACAACCCCTTTGCCCAGCGTGGGATGGCGTTTTACTCCTTTGTAGAGCGAGGTACCACCCAAGGTGACCCCTTGATAGATGGTCGTGTCATCACCAATCTCTGCGGTCTCGCCAATCACAATACCAAGGCCGTGATCCAAAAACACCCGACGTCCAATTCGGGCACCCGGATGTATTTCAATATTGGTCAGAAAACGAGCAAGCGATGCCAAAAAACGTGCTGGCCATTTCAGACCGAGGTTCCATAAAGCATGATTAAGGCGATGTAGCCAAATGGCATGCAAGCCGGGATAGCAGGTAATGACCTCAAGCCGGTGCCGCGCCGCAGGATCACGCGCAATAATGGCGTCAACATCTTCAAAGAGAGAACTCAACATAGAGATAGTGTAATCCGTGCGCCTTATTTTCTCAGGAGCATCTGTTTGGCAATACCGCGCAAAAGATCAATCTCTTCTTTACGTAAGCGACTTCGGGCAAAGAGTGCTTGCAAACGTGGCATCAGTTTCTTGGGATTTTTAGGATCTAAATAACCAATCGCTTCTAAGCCTGCCTGCCAATGATCGAGCATGGCGGCAACCGCTGCAGGGTCTGCCAATTCAGAGACATCTGCATTAACTGATGCTTGCGCAGGGTGCTCAAGCAGTGCTTGGCGCAAGCCAAATGCGCAGACCATCATCGCTTGGGCCAGATTTAATGAAGGGTAGACGGGGTTGGCAGGTAAAAAGACTCGGTGGGTGCAATAGGCAAGATCGTCATTTTCAAGCCCAGTCCGCTCAGGACCAAACACCAGTGCAACAGAGCGATTGGATTGCAATGCATCCGTTAACAAATGAAGACCATCTGTCCAAGGAAGGGCTGGCGGACCAAACTCTCGATCGCGACTGGTTAAGCCTAAAACCACCGCACATTCTTGAATACTAGAAGAAAGGCTGTCATGCGTATTTGCATTGGCTAATACATCACTAGCGCCGCTGGCTAATGCAACTGCATCGGGGTGGGTGTGCATGACGGGCTCACGGGGACGAACGAGATGGAGTGCAGCAAAGCCCATCGTTTTAAGGGCCCGCGCGGCAGAACCAATATTGCCCGCATGACTGGTTTCTACCATGATCCAGCGGACATGGTCACTGTATTGGGTAAACGACGTCTGAGCCATGAATGAATTCGTATAAAATAATGCCATTGCACTAGAGACCTAGTCGTCTAGTTTGTTCTTATTTAATTTGTCCACTCATTATGCACCCCATGTTAAACGTGGCTGTGAAAGCCGCTCGCCGTGCCGCAACGATTATCAATCGCGCCTCACTCAATCTTGAGCGCCTGCAAATTGATCGCAAACAACATAATGATTATGTAACCGAAGTGGACAAAGCCGCCGAAGAGGCGATTATCGAGACCCTGAGCGAAGCCTACCCAAACCACGGTTTTTTAGCCGAGGAAACTGGTGAGGCTACCAATGGCTCCGATCACATTTGGATCATTGATCCCTTAGATGGCACCACCAACTTTATTCATGGATTTCCGCAATACGCGGTATCGATTGCTCTATCAGTGAATGGCGTTGTGACCCAAGGGGTGGTTTACGACCCCAATCGCGATGAGTTATTTACGGCCACCAAAGGCAGTGGCGCCTACGTGGATCGGCGCCGCCTTCGAGTTGCCGAGCAAACTAAATTAGAGAACGCATTACTTGGCACAGGATTTCCGTATCGGCATGATCAAGACCTGGATCTTTATCTCAAGATCTTTGCCGACATGACCCGTCAATGCGCGGGCCTGCGGCGCCCTGGGGCAGCCTCCTTGGATCTCGTTTATGTCGCGGCGGGCCGTTATGACGGATTCTTTGAGAGCGAACTCAAACCATGGGATATGGCAGCAGGCGCACTGATTGTGGCCGAAGCCGGTGGCCTCGTTGGCAACTACCGAGGCGAAGAAGGTTTCATGGATAGCGGTGAGATCATGGCAGCCAATCCGAGGATCTTTGCCCAAATGGCAAAGATTCTTAGCAAGTACTCAAGAACGGCTACGTAGATTTCACCAAATCAATGTAGCGCACACCATGGAGGTCAATGCGCAAAGCACTCGCTTTTGGGAGTACGGTTTCGGGATGATCGAGATCCCAGTCAGATAGCACATAGCGTTGCCATTCTTTACTGCCCATGCTCTCGTGATGCCGTGCAGGTAAATGCGTATGACCATGAATCAAACGCTCTGAGCCATAGACCCCCATGAGATTGGCGCAAGCGACCAAAGTCACATCCCCTTTGTAACGGGCGACATCGGGTGTATAGCGGGCTGCGCGCTCATACTTTGCGGTGCTATTGCTGCGTAAGGTACGAGCAATCCCGCGCCGCCAATCCAGAGGAAGTCGTAAAAATAGTTTTTGGAGCCAAGGTTTGCGAACCCATGTTCGGAACACTTGATAGCTCAGATCATTGGTGCAGAGGGCATCGCCATGGCTAATTACCCACTCATCGCCAGCGATCATGACCTTTGATGGATCAGGGAGTAATTGCATCCCTGACCGTTTAAGGAAGTCTTGGCCGATTAAAAAGTCACGGTTGCCATGAATGTAATACGTTTTGGTTTTGCTCGACAAGGCAAAAAGGGCACGTAGCACCTCTTGCTGAAATGGAGAACGCGCACCAGCATCGTCACCCACCCAATACTCAAAGAGATCCCCCAAAATAAATACTGACTCGACATCATTCGTTTCTTTTTCAACAAAGTCAAAAAAGCGTTGCGCCGTCAACGGCATCGACGGCGTGAGATGAAGATCGGAGATGAGTAGGGCGCTGGTGTGCTCTGGCATGCTGAGATCGAGGGATTAGTCAGCAATAACCGATGCTTTCTCAATCACCACATCCTCGGTCGGAACATCTTGGTGATATCCAGCATTACCAGTCTGAACTTTCTTAATGGAATCGACCACGTCCATGCCGTTACTGACTTTGCCAAATACGGCATATCCCCAACCCTGTGGGGTGGGAGCGCTGTGATTAAGAAAATCATTGTCATCGACGTTAATAAAGAACTGGGCAGTGGCTGAATGAGGATCACTAGTCCGCGCCATTGCAATCGTGCCGCGATCATTCTTGAGGCCATTGTTTGCCTCATTCTCAATTTCATCAAGCGTAGGTTTTTGTTTCATGCCTGCGGTCATGCCGCCACCTTGGATCATGAAGTTATTAATCACCCGATGAAAAATCGTGCCATCGTAGTGGCCGTTATTGACGTAGGCCAAAAAGTTAGCAACCGATTTAGGTGCTTTTGCTGCATCAAGTTCAAGGGTGATGTCACCGTGATTAGTTTTTAAAAGAACGCTAGGCATAAATAACTCTCTTATGGTTTAGAAATCGGTGGATTGGGTCGGTTCGGCGTTTTGGGCGGTGGGTTCAGGATCTCCTTAATAGCCTTAGCCCTCAGCCCATACTCACGCTGATTGGGCTGAAGTTTACCCGCACTGGAGTAATAGCGATCGGCTAGGCGCAAGTAGACATCTGCAAGGTTGCCCTGTGCAAGAACGTAATCTGGTCTTAACTTGAGGGCAAGCTCTAAATAATCTCGGGCCTCAATCCATTGCCCTTGATTGGCCGCTAACGCAGCTAGATTGTTATAGGGTTCTGGCAACTCCGGAAATTGCTGGGTAATCTCGATCCAGGTGGCGCGCGCAGCGTTGATATCACGCAGTTCCACTTGGAGGCGTGCTTTGATAAATCGTAGTTGTACGTTACGGGGTGTTTTCACGAGAGCCGCATCAATTGCCTTAATGGCATCCGGGTATTTACGTTCCTTAATGAGTTTCTCAATATGCGTTGGAATC
>VGIH01000088.1 GCA_016867965.1 Betaproteobacteria bacterium
CGCTGAATGGAGCACTCACGCTCCCACAAATACACCACATTGCCATGCGCATCACCCAATACCTGGATCTCAATATGGCGAGGTTCTTCCACAAACTTCTCAATGAACACGCGATCGTCACCAAAACTATTGAGTGCTTCGTTTTTGCAGGCCACAAAGCCTTCGGCGGTTTCTTGATCGTTATACGCAACGCGTAATCCCTTACCACCACCTCCAGCGGAGGCCTTGATCATCACAGGGTAACCAATGCCCTGCGCAATTTTTACCGCAGCCTGTGGGTCATCAATGGCTGCATTGTGACCCGGAATGGTATTCACTTTCGCCTCAAGAGCGAGTTTCTTGGAGGCGATCTTGTCACCCATTGCAGCAATCGATTGGTATTTGGGGCCAATAAAGATAATGCCCTCTTCCTCAACCCGTTTGGCATATTCTTCGTTCTCAGACAAGAACCCGTAGCCTGGATGCACTGCTTGCGCTCCTGTTTCTTTACAGGCAGCAATGATGCGATCCATACGCAAATACGACTCTCGCGATGGTGGTGGTCCAATGCAAACGGCCTCATCGGCGATACGCACATGACGGGCCTCAGCATCCGCCTCAGAATAAACCGCTACCGTTTGGATCCCCAACCGTTTAGCGGTCAACATCACTCGGCATGCAATTTCACCGCGGTTTGCAATTAAGATTTTCTTAAACATAGTGATTGGTCAGTCAATTAAATTAAAGTGGGATGTTTCCGTGTTTACGGGGTGGATTTTGCAAATCCTTGTCTTGCAACATTGCGAGTGATCGTGCAATGCGCTTACGTGATTCATGGGGCATGATCACATCGTCGATATAGCCACGCCGTCCTGCGACAAATGGATTCGCAAACTTCGCTTTGTATTCCGCTTCACGCTCGGCAATCTTTTGCGAATCATTTTTTTCTTCGCGGAAGATAATTTCAACGGCACCCTTCGGTCCCATCACTGCAATCTCTGCAGAAGGCCAGGCAAAGTTCACATCGCCTCGCAAATGCTTGGATGCCATCACATCGTAGGCACCACCATAGGCTTTGCGTGTAATTAAGGTTACTTTTGGAACGGTGCAATCGGCGTAAGCGTAGAGTAACTTAGCACCGTGCTTAATAATGCCACCGTACTCTTGTGCGGTACCTGGCATAAAGCCTGGCACGTCGACCAAAGTTACAACTGGGATATTGAAGGCATCACAAAAGCGCACAAACCGAGCGGCTTTAATCGATGATTTGATATCAAGGCACCCTGCGAGTACCAGCGGTTGATTAGCAACAATACCAGCGGTCTGACCGCCAATGCGGGCAAAGCCAATGATGATGTTCTTCGCATAGTCGGGCTGCAACTCAAAGAAGTCTTCATCATCCACAATCTTATGAATCAGCTCTTTCATGTCATAGGGCTGATTGGGATTGAGAGGCACTAATGTATCGAGTGAGTAATCGGGCTCATCGGACCAAACAAGTCCGCCCAGAAATGGGGCTTTTTCTTTATTCGAGAGCGGCAAGTAGCTATAAAAGCGTCGCAGCATCATGATTGCCTCGACATCGTTATTAAAGGCTAGATCACAAACACCGGATACGGTGGAATGGGTGTTCGCACCGCCCAGATCTTCTGCGGTGACATCCTCGTGCGTTACAGTTTTTACTACCTCGGGTCCGGTCACAAACATGTACGACGTGTCTTTCACCATGAAGATGAAATCCGTCAATGCGGGTGAGTACACGGCCCCGCCTGCGCAAGGACCCATGATCAAAGAGATTTGCGGGATCACACCCGAAGCGGATACGTTACGCTGAAAGATCTCCGCATAGCCACCTAGCGAGGCCACCCCCTCCTGAATCCGCGCACCACCCGAGTCATTCAGTCCGATGACAGGCGCGCCGACTTTCATGGCTTGATCCATGATCTTGCAGATTTTCTCGGCATGGGCTTCGGATAAAGAGCCGCCCAAAACTGTGAAGTCTTGCGAGAATACAAACACCAAGCGACCGTTAATCATGCCGTAACCGGTGACGACACCATCGCTCGGTACAGTTTGATCGGCCATGCCAAAATCCGTACAGCGATGCTCCACAAACATATCCCACTCTTCAAATGAGTCTTCGTCGAGTAGCAGCTCAATCCGCTCGCGTGCCGTGAGTTTGCCTTTGGCGTGCTGAGCAGCAATGCGTTTTTGACCGCCACCGAGACGCGCTAACTCACGCTTAGATTCCAATTGAGAAATAATGTCGTGCATAAAAACTCCTATCGAATATCGGGTGTCTGCATCGCATCGAGTAAGCGACGCGCTGCTACGGATGGGGCGATCGTGCCCGCATTGACTGCGGCACTGAGTTCGGGTAATAACTGCTGTACGCCGGGATGGTTCTTAAAATAACTTTTGAGCGCGCTATCAATACGTTCCCACATCCAGGCAGTGGCTTGCTGACAGCGACGCGTCTGTAAATGGCCATTTTTTGTTTCAAGGGATTGAAAGCGTGCGATCTCATCCCATAACTGCGCCACACCTTGATTGAGTGAAGCGCTCATTTGCATCACCACGGGATGCCATTGCTCGGCATGATGAGCGGCGTGGTCTGGGTTCCCCTGAAATCCCATTAAGCGCAAGGAACTAGTAATAAATGCTTGGGCACGGGTTGCCGCATTGGGATCGAGATCGGCTTTATTGATCACGATGAGGTCCGCGATTTCCATCACTCCTTTTTTGATGGCTTGCAAATCATCGCCGGCATTGGGGAGTTGCAACAACATAAAGAGATCGGTCATGCCAGCAACCGCAATCTCGCTTTGCCCCACCCCAACGGTCTCGACGATCACCACATCATGACCTGCAGCTTCTGCTAAGAGCATCACCTCGCGAGTGCGCTCAGCAACACCGCCTAAAGTGCCCGATGAGGGACTTGGACGAATAAAGGCGTTCTCATTGACGGAGAGAAGTTCCATGCGGGTTTTATCCCCGAGGATTGATCCGCCAGACAAACTCGATGAGGGATCAATCGCAAGGACGGCAACTCGATGGCCTTTTGAAATTAAGTAAAGACCTAAGTTTTCGATGAGGGTGGATTTACCTACTCCAGGCACTCCTGAGATTCCGAGACGAAAGGATCGTCCCGTATGCGGCAAAATGGTGTTAAGTAATTGATCGGCGCGAGTGCGATGATCGAGTCGCGTTGACTCTAACAAGGTAATGGCTTTAGCCAATGCTCGACGTTGCTCGGTGCACGATTTACCGAGCAAGGCTGCCACTAACTGCTCATCGCTTGGGGCATTGGGCATCGCAAGCTCAGCGCAGGTTGTTCCGAATTTGCTCGAGCACGTCTTTTGCTGACGCTGGGATCGGTGTACCAGGTCCGTAGATGCCCTTCACGCCCGCCTCATACAGAAACTCGTAATCTTGTCGTGGAATCACACCGCCAACGAACACAATGATGTCATCGGCGCCTTGCTTTTTGAGTTCCGCCACAATTGCAGGAACTAAGGTTTTATGACCCGCTGCTAAGGTAGAAATACCCAAAGCATGCACGTCATTCTCAATGGCTTGGCGCGCGCACTCTTCAGGCGTCTGGAACAAAGGGCCCATATCGACATCAAAGCCCAGATCGGCATAGGCGGTCGCCACCACTTTGGCGCCCCGATCGTGTCCGTCTTGTCCAAGCTTCGCAATCATGACCCGCGGACGGCGTCCATGTTCTTTGGCAAACTCAGCGATCTCCACTTTGAGTTTCTCCCATCCTTCGGCTGAATCGTATGCGGCTGCGTACACTCCGGTCACCTTTTGCGTATCGGCACGGTGGCGCCCATAGACTTTCTCCAAAGCATCCGACACCTCGCCCACCGTTGCGCGTAAACGAATTGCTTTGACCGCTAAATCCAATAAATTACCTGTATTGTTCTCGGCTGCTGCAGTTAAATCAGCTAAGGCTTTGTCAACCTGCGATTGATTGCGTTTAGCCTTGATGTCTTTTAAACGAGCGATTTGATTATTACGAACCATATCTTTATCAATCACCAAGACATCGACTAAGCTCTCCTCTTGCAGTTTATATTTGTTGACACCGACAATCACATCCGATCCGGAGTCGATCTTGGCCTGCTTTTGTGCAGCAGCTGCCTCAATCTTTAATTTGGCCCAACCGCTTTCGACGGCTTTGGTCATGCCGCCCATCTGATCCACTTCCAAAATAATTTCCCAGGCAGCATCGGCCATCTCTTGGGTCAGTTTCTCCATCATGAACGATCCTGCCCACGGATCAACCACGCTCGTGATGTTCGTTTCTTCTTGCAAAATTAATTGGGTATTGCGCGCAATTCGGGAGGACATCTCCGAGGGCAATGCAATCGCTTCATCAAATGAATTGGTGTGTAGGGACTGTGTTCCGCCGAAGACCGCGGCCATCGCTTCAATCGTCGTACGCACCACGTTGTTATAGGGATCTTGTTCGGTAAGCGACCAGCCAGAGGTTTGGCAATGGGTGCGCAACATCGATGACTTCGGATTCTTGGGATTGAACTCTTTCATGATCCGCCACCACAGCATTCGTGCTGCGCGCAATTTGGCGACCTCCAGATAGAAGTTCATACCAATGGCAAAGAAGAACGATAAGCGTCCAGCAAACTCATCCACATCTAAGCCCTTGGCTAAGGCGGTCTTTACATACTCTTTACCATCGGCCAGTGTGAATGCCAGCTCGAGGGCTTGATTCGCTCCAGCTTCTTGCATGTGATAACCCGAGATAGAAATCGAGTTGAACTTGGGCATATTCTTTGCGGTGTACTCAATGATGTCACCGACGATGCGCATCGAGGGTCCAGGTGGGTAGATGTAGGTATTGCGCACCATGAACTCTTTGAGAATGTCATTCTGAATCGTGCCGCTCAATTGCTCTTGCTTCACGCCTTGCTCTTCACCAGCCACGATATAGCCTGCCAAGACTGGTAAGACCGCGCCGTTCATGGTCATCGACACTGAGATTTTGTCGAGCGGGATACCATCAAACAGAATCTTCATATCTTCTACTGAGTCGATCGCAACCCCTGCTTTACCAACATCGCCTACAACGCGGGGATGATCTGAGTCATAGCCCCGATGCGTCGCGAGATCAAATGCCACCGAGACCCCTTGTCCACCCCCTTCGAGGGCTTTGTGATAGAAGCGATTGGACTCTTCGGCTGTTGAGAATCCGGCGTATTGACGAATGGTCCATGGGCGCACCGCGTACATCGTGGCTTGGGGTCCACGCAGATATGGTTCAAACCCGGGGAGTGAGTTCACATAAGGCAGTCCCTCAAGATCGTTCTTGGTATAGAGCGCCTTGAGATGAATGCCATCCGGTGTGTCCCATCCCAGGGCATCCGGGTTACCGTTTGGAGCCGATTTACTGGCTGCTTTTTGCCATTGCTCTAGGGATTGATCCGCTGCAGTTGGCCACTGCCCGCTGGGTTGTGATGCGTTCTTCGTCATAAGCGCCCCATATGTGCATGAATGTGCATTGATATTTTTGCTATTTTGCTTGACTTTTATGGATTTGTCCATAGAATTGAATACATAATTATGAATTCATAAACATAATTGAATTAACATAAATTATTAAAAAACAAAGGCTTAAAGAAATAATGAGCAAATTACTTTCAACTCGTCCGCTTTACGAAGAGGTAGCAGACCAGCTACGCAGCCGTATTTTTGCTCACCACTTAGCACCCGGTGCCTGGATCGATGAGCAATCATTGGCCAAAGAATTTGGGATTAGCCGTACCCCAATGCGCGAAGCAATTAAGGTATTGGCCGCTGAGGGGCTGATCACCATGAAACTGCGCCGCGGTGCCTACGTCACCGAAGTCAATCGCGGCGATCTCGAGCAAATTTTTACCGTTCTCTCCTTGCTTGAAGGTGAGGCTGCCAAGGAGGCTGCCACCAAGGCTAAAGAGAGTGATTTGAATGCCTTAGATGATCTGCACTTGCGGCTTGAGAAGGCCGCGGCCGATCGCAACCTCGATTTATTTTTTGATACCAATGTGCGTTTTCATGAACGCATTATTGCCATTGCGGCCAATCCATGGATGACCAGCGTGATTGCTGATCTTCGTAAGGTTCTAAAACTGCAACGCAAGGATTCTTTATCGCGCACAGGTCGTTTGCAACAATCCTTAAGCGAGCACCGTGAGATCTTAAGAGCCCTCCTTAAGCGCGATCCTGTTGCTGCTGAACAGGCCATGCGCACTCACCTCGCCCATGGTTTAGAGGCTGCCAAATAAAAAAGCCTCCATATTCATGGAGGCCTTTAATGAGCAGTGGTGCCCTACTTTTTTACGATCAGATCGCCAGGGATGGATGCGATGTATGCAGCCATATCTTTTAGATCTTTATCGCTAAATTGCTTCACTTGCGATTGCATGATGGCATTATTGCGACCCACTAAAGAGTTGCCATCAACTTGGTAGGACTTCAGTGCGTAATACAAATAGTCTTGGTATTGACCCGCAATCTTGGGATAAGCCGCAGCAACAGGGGCCTTGAGACCAGCGCCATGGCAGGCAGCGCAATTATTCTTTTCAACGAGTTCTTTACCCTTGGCAACATTTCCGGCAAAGGCTGTACCAATTGAGGCACTCAGCAAGGTTAGGATCAGAGCGGATTTCATCATGTTCTCGATTCCAATTACTTTAAGGGGTTACGGGGAGAGGTTGGAGATTGAGTCGAGTAGTAAGCGGCCAAGTCAGCCATATCTTGATCGTTCAGGCTTCCCGCAATCGCTCGCATGGTTGGATGCTTGCGCTCACCCGATTTGTAAGCCTTTAGCGAGGCAACAATGTAATCCGCATTTTGGCCGCCCAGTTTGGGGACTCGATAGACCTGAGGCCAATCAGCACGGTAGTCATTGATGGCATGGCAACCCACGCAGATCCAGACTTTGGCTTCGCCTGCTTTCGCAGAACCTTTAACCTCTTGGGCATGGGCAGTGATTGAAAACATTCCGGCGAATACCGCGGCGCCGAGGGAAGTAACGATGCTTTGTTCATATGCGTGATCGTGTTGCAAAATGGTTAGTATTTTGTAGGCTGAAGTATAGCGGACAGCGAATATTGTCAAGTAATTTTGTCATCTCCCTATACTAAGGGCTTGCCAGATGATTTTGTGTTTAACCCCGTTCCTTAAAGGAGTTTCATGAGCGTGATTTCTCAAAAACTGAGCGACCTAGGAATTACCCTAGTAAGCCCAGGCGCACCCGCAGCTGCCTACGTGATGGCGGTTACCACCGGTCATCAGGTATTT
>VGIH01000089.1 GCA_016867965.1 Betaproteobacteria bacterium
AGTACAACTTGCGCATCAGCATGGTGTTGGATTGGTAGCGATTAAGAACACCCATCATTTTGGTGTTGCAGGGCACTACACTGAAGCCGCTGCTAGGGCAGGATACATCTCAATTTTGCTCGGCAATACCCCTGCTGCGATGCCCATGGCTGGTGGCAGTAAAGCGGTCTTCGGAACTAATCCGCTTGCTGCCGCATTTCCGGTTCAAGGGAAGGATCCCTTGGTGATTGACATGTCACTCTCGGCTGTAGCGCGCGGCAAATTACTAGTGGCATCAAAAAAAGGGGAATCCATTCCTTTAGGTTGGGCCCTGACCGCCGACGGACAGCCCACGACCGATCCCAATGAGGGTCTTAAGGGTTTAATGGTGCCACTGGGCGGAGACAAGGGCTCGCTATTAGCGCTCATCATTGAACTACTCGCAGTTGGTTTATCAGGAAGTCAGTACTCGTATGAAGCCGATAGCTTCTTCTCAATGAAGGGCAATAAGCCACGATTAGGCCAACTCATCATTACGATTGACCCTGGCTTGCCTGGAAAAGGCATTTACCGAAATCGAATGCTCGATTTAATTAATACATTTGCAAGCGATGCCGGAGTGCGCTTACCTGGACAGCGTCGCTTTACGGTTCGCGAAAAGGGAATGAAGACTGGGGTCGTAGTCAATGAAGCGGTATTGCAAGAGATTCGGGATGGAATTCAAAGCGGTTGGAATAATTGATAAGTCAATCTTTAAAGGAGAGTAAACATGATTCACTTTGTCGTACATGAACCCGGAGATGTAGTGGGTGTTGTCGTGGTCGAGGGCATTAATTCTGGAACCAATTTAACGGGTTGGGTCATGGAAGGCGATACCACTCTCAACATTAAGTCAGAGAGCGATATTCCGATCGGTCACAAAATTGCACTGCAAGACCTCAAGGTTGGCGATACCGTTATTAAATATGGCGTAGATATTGGCAAAGTAGTCGCCCCAATTAAAAAGGGTGAACATTTGCATGTGCAAAACGTCAAGACAAAGCGCTGGTAATCGACAGGCTAACTGATTAACTAATTTTTGATTGAGAGAAGAACAAATGATTGATTTAAAAAAAGCGACTTTTATGGGATATCGCCGTGAAAACGGACGAATGGGTATTCGTAATCATGTAATTATCATGCCCCTCGATGACCTTTCAAATGCAGCCTGCGATGCAGTAGCAAATAATATAAAAGGCACAGTCAAGATAACTCACCCCTATGGACGTTTACAGTTTGGCGCAGATTTGGAACTTCACTTTCGCACCCTGATTGGCGCAGGATGCAATCCCAATGTCGCAGCGGTGGTGGTGATCGGTATTGAGCCCCAGTGGACTGCCAAAGTAGTGGAAGGGATTAAAAAATCGGGTAAACCAGTCGAGGGATTCTGGATTGAGGGTAATGGCGATACCACAACGATTGCGAATGCAAGTCGTGCTGCCTACAAATTTATGAAACACGCATCGCAGTTGCAGCGCGTTTCTGCCCCCTTATCAGAGCTTTGGGTTTCCACAAAATGCGGTGAGTCAGATACAACATCGGGTTGCGGCTCAAACCCAACAGTAGGTAATGCTTTTGATAAGCTCTATGCGATTGGATCTACATTAGTCTTTGGCGAAACAACCGAACTTACAGGCGGTGAGCATTTAGTCGAAGCGCGTTGCCGTACTCCTGAGATTAAGGCGAAGTTTAAGATGATGTTTGATCGTTACCAAGGCGTTGTCGAACGCAATAAAACCAGCGATCTTTCTGATTCTCAACCCACCAAGGGTAATATCGCAGGCGGCTTAACGACCATTGAAGAAAAAGCACTTGGCAATATTCAGAAAATTGGTAAAAAGTGCATGGTCGATGGCGTGTTAGATAAAGCTGAAATGCCGACTGGTAAAGGCTTGTGGTTTATGGATTCCTCATCGGCCGCTGCCGAAATGGTGACCCTATGCGCTGCTTCAGGATTTGCTGCCCATTTTTTCCCAACTGGGCAAGGCAATGTGATTGGCAATCCCATTCTTCCTGTCATTAAGCTCTGCGCAAATCCAAAAACAGTACGTACGATGTCTGAACACATTGATGTCGATGTTTCAGGAATCTTGCGCCGTGAAGAAAATATGGATACAGCAGGAGAAAAACTATTGGATGCGCTCTTACGCACAGCTAATGGTGAACTAACAGCTGCTGAAATTCTGGGTCACAACGAATTTGTAATGACCCGTCTTTATGAATCTGCCTAAGTAATTAAGCTGGTCATCCAGATGTTGGATGACCAATTCTTCCATGAAAGCGATTACGGCATATCAAGAAGTAAAACAAAAAATCACACGCGATATTGTGAATGGTCGCTATTTCATTGGCCAAGCCTTACCAGCAGAAAAAGAATTTGCTAAAGAATTCAAGGTATCGATCGGCACGCTTCGTAAAGCGGTTGACGAGTTAGTCTCCGAAGGTATCGTAATACGTCGTCAAGGCAAGGGTACGTTTATTGCTGAGCATGATGAGCAACGTCTTTTATATTATTTCTTTCATGTGATTAAGCATGATGCTGATCACAAAAATTATCCCAAGGTCGAGTTAGTATCATTTCAAAGTGCAATGGCAAATAGTGAAGAGGCAAAAAAACTTCGTCTAAAAGAGGGTTCACCGGTATGGCGCATTATGAATTGCCTATCTCTTGATGGTCAGTGTGTTATTGTAGATCGGCTAACTTTGAGTAAAGAGCGTTTTCCAACATTGACACGGAGTGCATTTCAGAATCGGGAGGGAAGTATCTATCAACTGTATCAAGCCCAATATGGACAATCAGTGGTGCGAACCAGTGAACGATTGCGGGCTGGGGCAGCAAGTAAGCAAGATGCCGAATGGCTTAATCTCAAACCTGGTGAGCCTGTAATTATGATTCGCCGCATTGCTCTTGGAATAGAAGACGAGCCGATCGAATGGCGTATCTCCACCTTAAATACTGAACGCCATGAGTACTTCAGTGAGCTTGGTACCTAAGCGATTCGCTGGTAGTGAAGATTTTGAGGAGGATTGAAATATACGATAAATACATAATTATGCAGTTACTATTTAGGAGGAATTAGTCAGCTGCATTGCAAGGGCTGTTGAGGCAATTCGAGAAAAGATGGAGTCGGAACGCGAAGTCAGAATGATCGGAACACTTGCACCTAAAACGACACCAGCGCATTCTGCTCCGCCAAGATATACCAATGCTTTATAGAGAATATTACCAACCTGTAAATCTGGTACTAGGATTAAGTCCGGATCACCAGAAACTGAAGACCGAATTCCCTTAATTTCAGCCGAAATGCTTGAAATTGCATTATCAAACCCGAATGGTCCCTCAATGATTGCACCCGGATAAATTGGATTGGTTTGATGAAACTCGACGAGTTGGTTTGCATCGGTTGTGGCTGGCATTGCAGGATTAATGACTTCGGTCGCTGCAACGATTGCGACCTTGGGAGCCATGATCTTCAGTTTGGCCAGCGCCTCTAGGCTATTTCTCAAGATATGTTTCTTTTGCTCAACATCAGGCGCTATATTAACTACACAATCACTAATTCCTAATAACTTAGGATAGCTGGCAATATCAAAAACGAAGAGGTGACTAATTCGATTTCTGGTTCTTAAACCATCGCGACTGACCACGGCAGACATGAGCTCTTCAGTATGGAGTGAGCCTTTCATCAGAGCCGCACATTTACCTTCCTTGACCATTTCTACAGCTTTTTTGGAGGCAGCGATTGGATCATCCTCTGTATCAACTATTTCAATGTCATTGATATGCATTGACAGTTGATTGGCTAATTGCTCAATCTTGAAACGCGGTCCAATCAAAACAGGTATGCATAATTTGTGGGTGAGGATATGTGCAACGGTCTCGAGTGAGGGTTGACTTAGTGGAAAAACAACGCCTAACTTTTGTTGGGTTTTTGTCCCATCAATCCACTTTTGCAACCGATCGTGTTGAGTTTGGCTCATTCGGCTTAATGCAATGTGGAACTAATTTGCTCTGCAGCGAGCAATAATTTTGGAATATATTCCATCGCTTGATTGAGCGGGAGGCGAGCAGTGGCCGCATGAATTGCAATTGCTGCAACGACTTCTCCATCACGATCTTTGACGGGAACCGCTACGCACGAGACCCCAAGGACGTATTCTTCGTTATCGACCGCATAACCGTGCATTGCAATGCGATCAAGTTCAGATAGAAGAACATTCCGATCGGTAATGGTGCGGTGCGTAAATTGCTCAAGTGGTAGCGTTTCAATTAGCCGATTTTTCTCAACCTCTGGTTTGTACGCCAGAAGTAATTTTCCACTCGCACTGCAGTGGGGTGGCAAAACAGATCCAGGTGGTAAATGCAGTCGCAAAGGCCAGTTGGCCTCAACCCGATCCAAATAAAAAAGTTCACCGCGTCGCAAAATCGCTAAATTACAGGTTTCTTTTAGATCACTCACTAATTTGCGCAGAATTCCATGACGAACCGCCGAAACACTGTCATGACAAAGTGCTTCAATGGCAAGTCGTGAGAGTCGTTCGCCAGGCGCATAAGTTTTGCCACCCGGTTCGCGAACTACAAGTCCTGCTTCTTCAAAAATAGCGAGGGTGCGATGTAAAGACGCCTTTGGCATCTTAGTAATTTGCATCAGTTGAGCAAGGCTCGCAGGCTGGCGCAATCCCACCAAAGACTCCAAAATCGTAATTCCGCGTAACATGGAAGAGTTCTCTGAACCCTGATCTTTTTTGGAGGTTTCCCCAAAATCCAAGGTATCTACTTCATTCATGTCTCAATTTATCCCATATTTTTAATTAATTTGTTCATTTTAACTGAACAAATAAAAAATAATAGCTATTTTAACTAGTATTAATACTAATATGAAACAACTTGTTCAGTTAAACTGAATATACTATGATCTAGTGATTACATTAACGACCCCCCATTTAAAGGAGTAACGCATGAACCAAATGTCCAACCCCAATCGAATTGTTGTTGATGGAGTACAAAAAATGACCCCATCCGAAGCGTTTATCGAAACGTTGGTTTCTCAGGGAGTGACTGATGTATTTGGTATTGTTGGATCAGCATTTATGGATGCATTGGATATTTTCCCAGCAGCGGGAATCCGTTTTATTCCAGTTGCTCATGAACAGGGCGCTGTTCATATGGCCGATGGCTACGCACGTGTGTCTGGTCGCCATGGTGTTTGCATTGGACAAAATGGACCTGGCGTTACTAACTTTGTAACGGGACTTGCTGCAGCTTATTGGGCGCATTCGCCAGTGGTGATGATTACGCCCGAAACCGGCTCGATGACCATGGGATTGGGGGGCTTCCAAGAAACCGAACAATTGCCTATTTTTTCTAAGATTACAAAGTATCAAGCGCATGTGATGAACCCACGTCGTATGGCCGAGTTAACTTCGCGAGCATTTGATCGAGCCTTGCTTGAAATGGGCCCAACGCAAGTAAACATACCGCGCGACTTTTTCTATGGCGATATTGAATGTGAAATTCCTAAGCCGATTCGTGTCAAGTTGGGTGCTGGCAGTGAAAAAGCCCTAGAAGATGCTGCTGATTTATTAGCAAGTGCTAAGTTCCCTGTAATTTTGGCAGGCGGCGGAGTCATTATGTCGGGCGGTACTAAAGAGGCGATCGCACTTGCTGAATTCTTAAATGCTCCTGTCGCAAATAGCTATCTCCACAATGATTCATTCCCTGCTTCTCATCCTCTCTGGGTAGGACCTTTGGGTTATCAAGGTTCGAAAGCAGCGATGAAACTTATTTCTAAGGCCGATGTTGTTCTTGCTCTTGGTACCCGACTAGGACCATTTGGAACACTACCTCAACACGGACTCGATTACTGGCCAAAGAATGCCAAAATTATTCAAATTGATGCAGATGGCAAGATGCTTGGTTTAGTAAAACCAATCTCAGTTGGTATCAATGGTGATGCGAAAGAAGCCGCCGCTGCACTCTTAGCAAAACTAAAAACGCGGAATGTTACTGCTGTTCAGAATAAGGCCGAACGCGATGCGACGATTAAATCGGAGAAAAAAACCTGGGAAGACGAGCTAAATACTTGGACCCATGAAAAAGATCCCTATTCGATGGATATGATCAAGGATAGCAAAGCGATGCACCCTCGCGAAATGTTGCGCGCTATTGAAAAGGCATTACCAAAGAATTCTATGGTTTCCACGGACATCGGTAATATTTGCTCAGTATCAAATTCATACCTGCGTTTTGACGAGCCCCGTTCGATGTTTGCGGCGATGAGTTTTGGTAACTGTGGCTATGCTTTCCCGGTTGCGATTGGTGCCAAAATTGCTGCTCCAAATCGTCCTGCATTTGCTTATGTGGGCGATGGCGCTTGGGGGATTAGCTTAAATGAACTATTAACCTGTGCACGTGAGAAAATTGGTGTCACAGTTATATTGTTCAATAATGGTCAGTGGGGCGCAGAGAAGAAAAATCACGTTGATTTCTATTCCCGCCGCTACCAGGGTGTTGAGCTTGTTAACCCCAGCTGGGCGGCAGTCGCAAAATCGTTTGGTTGCGAAGGTATAACCATTGATAAAGTTACCGATGTTGGTGCAGCCATTCAAACAGCCGTTAAAAATCAAGCGGAAGGTAAAACCACCGTTCTTGAAATGATGGTCACCAAAGAACTGGGTGATCCATTCCGTCGCGATGCATTAAGTAAGCCTGTTAGACATTTAGATAAGTACAAGTCGTTTGTATAAAACCGGTTGATACAACCTATAGGGAGACAAAGATGGAAACTATTCAAAATAAAAAAGGGTTGAAGTTCTTCATTGCAGCAGTAACACTTTGGGCAGGTGCGGCACTTGCCCAATCTGGTAATTATCCAAACAAGCCGATTAAGTTCATTGTTCCTTACCCACCAGGTGGCGGTACCGATGTGATTGCGCGTATTGTGCAAGAACCTCTAAGTCAAAATTTGGGTCAACAAGTGATCATTGAAAATCGTGGTGGAGCGGGTGGATCGATTGGTAGCGAATTAGCTGCCAAGTCCCCGCCGGATGGTTATACCATACTATTTACTCTTTCATCGCACACTATTAATCCTGCCATTTATCCAAAACTTGGATTTAATACAGAGCGCGATTTTTTACCGGTTGTTACTATAGCCTCGCTTCCTCAGATACTGGTTGCGAACCCA
>VGIH01000090.1 GCA_016867965.1 Betaproteobacteria bacterium
AATCAAAGCCACTTAACATGGCGATGCCACCATGCGCAGCTCCTTGGGCTAAGATTGGATTGACGGTATTAAAAATGATGGCAGAAGGACAAAGCCCCCGTTTTTTCATTTCATAGATCATCCAAGCACTAGCCACGCCACCTTTAGCGGTATCTAAAACTAAGATTTTATTGTTGAAGGCCTCGCCAAATAATTTATGAGTTGGTCTTGAAAAAACCCCATTGATTCGGTCTAGGTCATAGCGAGCTGAAAAGCCATCATTCGCTGTCAGGCAAACTCCTTCTACGACATCACCTTGAGCATGCTTTGCTTTAAATACTTTACTCATGCGAGACTCCCAGTTTCGGCTGCGCGTACACAATCTTCCATGGAGGCCTTCTTTCTAATCAGCTTTGGCGCCAGATTCTTTTACTAATTTGCTATATTTTTGGGTTTCTTGCTGCACAAATATTGCAAACTCTTTGGGTGGCAATGGAGAGGGAACTGCACCCTGTGCAGAAAGCGTCTCATAGTAACTCTTATCATTCGATATTGAATTAATACTGGTTGCTACAAATTGAATGACACTGTTTGATGTGCCAGCTGGGACAAAAATTCCCTGCCAATTCTCAATATTAAATCCAGGAAATCCAGATTCAGAAATTGTTGGGATATTAGGTAAAAGCGGAGATCTATTTAGAGTAGTTATAGCTATCGCTCTTAGTCGTCCAGAATTAATATGTGGCAAAGCAGGAGGAATCCCAGCAAAGAAAAGATCAACTTGTCCACCAAGTAAATCGGTAATGGCGGGTGCACCACCCTTATACGGAATATGGGTCATAGATACGTTTGCCATTGACTTGAATAATTCGCCTGCAAGATGTTGTGGTCCGCCAGTTCCTGAAGAAGCAAAGTTAATGGCCCCTTTTTTATTCTTAATAAACTGGAGGAGATCATTCATGTTTTTTATAGGAGAGCTTGAATTAACCACCAATACAAGGGGCGCAGAGGCAACTTTGGAGACCGGAATAAGATCCTTGCTAGCGTCATAAGGCATCTTGCTATAGAGCGATGGATTGATGGCCACTTCGGCTGGAGAGGATAAAAGTATGGTGTATCCATCGGGTGATGATTTAGCAACCAAGTCCGCCCCAATATTTCCTCCAGCACCAGGTTTATTTTCAACAATTAATTGTTGTTTCCAAATTGGCGATAGTTTCGCACTAAGGGCTCTGGCAACCACATCCGTAGCTCCGCCTGGTGGAAATGGAACAATTAAACGGACCGGCTTGTCCGGATAACTCTGGGCAAAAACAGTTAAGGTAAAGCTGGTTAGCAGACCCAGTAAACCAATATGCAGGTGACCTAGATTAAATCGACGCATGATTTGCTCCTTGAGATAGTGAATATAGGACCTTTTATATTTAAAGCATATTAATATTTACTTAATTTATTAATAAGTAAATCTAATGTATGTGGTTGGGTCTGGACTGGGTCACTCCTGGCATACCAAAAAGTATTGGGCTGTGATACCGTAGAATTTCATGGTTTATCAATGGGAGTCATTTATGTCAGCGCAAGTTAGCGAAAGACTATCTGGAAAATTAGAGCCTACCAAAAACGGGTCTACCTATATTGATCCTAAAACTATGGAATGGGAAAAGTCTCAATTTGAAAAAATCTGGAAAAAGGTTCTATATCACAATAAAGATACTGGCGAAATGACGGTTTTATTAAAGTGGGAACCTGGCGCTGTTTTACCGTTTCATCGCCATCCTGAGATTGAACAAAGTTGGGTTTTAGAGGGCTCGTTTTATGACCACGATGGAATTTGTCGTGCCGGTGAATTTGTATGGCGACAGCCAGGGTCTTTACACGAAACTAAATCGGATGAGGGTTGTATTCTGTTAGCGATTTATCGTAAACCAAATATCTTTTATAAACACAATGCCGGTTTTTCAGACAGTTAATTTTTGATTGATGATTGCTTAAGGGCTAAGAGTACTCATGCCATACCTCAGCGTAAATGCTCCTTTCAGAATCTCAGCGGAAGCTAAAGAGCAAATAGCCCGTGAGTTAATCGCTGCCTATTCAGAAATTATGCAAACCTAACTTTGGAGACCCAATGTTGGGATTGTAGAAATGGGTGAGGGTAATTTAGTTCACCTGGCCGACGATGTCTTTGAGCCCATCATTATGGTCTTAGTCGAATATCGCAGAGGTCGACCGCATGAACTACGCTTACAGCTTGCTAGACGCATTGCCAAAGCATGTCACCAGATACTCCAGTTTCCAGAAAAGAATGTCTTAATTGAATTTACCCCGCACGATGGTAATGAGATCTATCGCAACGGGGAGTGGGTGCCTGATTGGACTCCTAATGAAGCAACAGCTAAATAACCAGAGCGTCCTTTAAACGGACGCTCGAATTTGTCGGTTTTCCCGACAAACGCCTGTGGATACCAAGCCCTCAATATCAGACCCCATCCAACACCACGACGACCCATGTTTTGACGAACACCCAAATTAGGGCAGTGTATGTCCTTGTCGAGCATTGTGTTCGGCAGATTAGCCAGCCCTTCTCGGCCGTAGGTCGCAGGTTCGACTCCTGCTGGGCAGGCCAAGCAGTTCATTAATTGTATGAAGTAAGGCTGTAGCAGGAATTTCTTGGCTACTAGCAAAGTGGCTAGGGTATTCCCTCTATACGCCCCTGACTATTCAAAGTAATGTGCAATCAAGAGTAACGCATTTAAGGAGTAAGAAAATGAGAAAAATCCTATTGATGGCTGTTTTACTGGGGCTGTTACCATTTATTCATGGCTGTGCTACTGCAACGTATGGCAAAGCTTTTGAACCAACTTCAACACCAGGTCAATATTCATCCAAAATTTATACCAATGCGTTTGCCTCTCAAAAAGAAGCGACTGATCGAGTCAATGAGGAGAGTAAGAAATTTATGGCAGAAAAGGGCTACAAATCATACAAGATTATTTCTACCAAGACCGAGACTTTTCCATCCGCAGTAATATTTGTTGCCCAGTTTACTAAGTAGGTTTTCTAGCCTTAGGTCGCTAGCTCAACTTTTTAAGGGCAAACCACGCAAAAAAGTGGGGGAATGCTTATCCCCCCATTCGATAAGTTACTTTATGTGAATTATTGAATACCCATGATTTTCTTAGCATCGGCCAAAGTTTTCATGGACTCAGTGTGCTGGCCGGCTTTGTGTTGCTCTTCACCTTTGGCGCGAAGCTCTTTTACTTTTGCAGTATCTTGAGCACTTAATTTAGTAGTGGGCATAGCGGCATCAATTTTTTTCATCTCACCTGGACAACCATGAGCTAAGGCAAGACCAGAGGCAGCGAGTAGGACAGTTGATACGAGCAGTTTTTTCATTGGAACCTCCATAAGTGTGAGATTTTCAATATAGCGCTTAACGACCTTTCTTGCTTTTGTAAGTCTTCTAAATGACCTGTTAGTGTCATTGGTATAAGAACTGTCAATCAAATGTGACACTGACCTATTGGTGGCTAATGGCAGAAGAGCCCCACCCGGATTGGCGGCATACACGAAAAGGCACAACTCTTTATACTTCGCTAATGCACTATCAACCCATCACTATTTCTGATCGCATTGCCTTGACCTTTACCAAAAGTATGCGGTTTATTGCTGATACCTTTTTTAAAAGACGGTATGGGCATCGCGCCGTTGTATTAGAGACGGTAGCGGGTGTGCCAGGGATGGTTGCTGGAATGTGGACCCACTTGACTAGCTTACGACGCATGCGGGTCGGCTACGGTCCTAAGATCCGTACCTTACTGGCCGAAGCCGAAAATGAACGCATGCATTTAATGACATTCATTGAGATTGCAAAACCTAATTTGTTTGAGCGGTATTTAGTATTAATTGCCCAAGCCATCTTTTGGAATCTTTTTTTTGTGATCTATGTATTTTTTCCTCGAACAGCCCATCGAATCGTTGGCTATTTTGAGGAAGAGGCCGTGTACTCCTACACCGAGTACCTCAAAGAGATTGATTCTGGAAGAACCCCCAATATTCCAGCACCCAAAATAGCAATTGATTATTGGAAATTGGCTCCGGATGCCACACTGCGCGACGTGGTAATCGCCGTTCGTGAGGATGAGGCCCATCATCGTGATACCAATCATCAATTTGCCAAAGAATACGATGAACAGCGTAAAACGTCCCAGTCAATGGAAGGAATAACCAGCAATGAACTCCAACGAAAAAGTAATGCTAGAAAATTTTCTTGAGCAATTAAAAAATACCCAGGCAAATCCAAAAGATTTTGATGCGGACAAATTGATTGCGGACAGCACCAGAAATAATCCCGATGCAACTTATTTATTAGTTCAGCGTGCCTTGGGACTTGAGTTGGCACTACAGGCTACTCAAAAACAACTTACTGAGCTACAGGCTGTAAATGCCCAGACTAAGCCAACCAGTTTTGTTAATGACCATAATTCTTGGGGCAGAGCGCCAGGTTCTCCCTCGACTAATGCGCCACTTCAGACAACCAAGACGAATGCGGTATCGCCAAATCAACCCAGCCCTTGGGGTGCTGGTTTATTAGGAACCATTGCAACTACCGCTGCTGGGGTGGTGGTTGGCTCGATGCTCTATCAAGGGATTCAGAGTATGTTAGGGCACGATCAAAACCAACCCAATTTAGGTCCTTTGGGCTCTAATGAAATCAATAATGACTTACGAACGGTCCAATATGACCAACATAATTTCCAAGATCAAATCGATAGTGATTTTGGTGGAGATGACTTTGTATAGTGATTGTTATGGAGTTAGCAGCTTTTTACTCACTCTCTAAGAAAAATCGGTATTACTTACGCAGATCAGTTAATACGGATTTGGTAGTAATTACTTTTAGAGTTAATCAATCATGCAGTGAGCAAAGATCAAATGATTCATTAATAATCAAATGACTCAAAACCCCTGATCGTTTCTAAGTAATGCCCACCAAAAATCCGATTTACGCCTTTGTTGATATTGAGACCACAGGTTCGCGGGCTAATCTAGATCGCATTACCGAAGTTGGGATCGTGATCCTTGAGAATCAAGAGGTGTCTGAATGGTCTGGGTTAATCAATCCGGGCGTCTCTATTCCAGCCAATATTCAGCAGCTCACGGGTATTACCCCCACTATGGTGAGCGCAAAGCCCAGTTTTGCTGAGATTGCAGAGGAGTTGTATTTGGAGCTCAAAGACAAGATCTTTGTGGCTCACAATGCCCGCTTTGATTACAGCTTTCTGAAAGCCGAGTTCAAGCGCTTGGGGATTGATTTTTCTCCCAAGGTCATTTGTACGGTTAAGCTCTCCCGACGGCTCTTTCCGAATCAGGCTAGGCACAATCTCGATACCCTGATCGCGGTTCATGGCCTACAGGTCGAAAATCGCCACCGAGCCCTTGACGATGCCAAGTTACTGCATCAGTTTTGGCAGTGCTGTGAGGCTACCTTTGATCAAGAGCATTTCCAGACCCAAATTGACTATCTATTAGGAAGACCGAGCCTTCCACCGCATATTGATCGTGAGTTGATTGATGAGATTCCGAATCGACCCGGGGTGTATCTCTTTTACGCAGAAAATAAGCAACCCCTCTACATCGGGAAAAGCAACGACTTACGAGCTCGGGTTATGAGTCATTTTCAGGCTGCATTAACCAACCGTAAAGAAATGAAGCTTTCTTTGCAAGTACGAGACATTGACTGGATTGAAACCAGCGGGGAGTTGGGCGCCTTACTCTTGGAATCGCGCCTCATTAAAGAGAAGCTACCGAGCTTAAACATTAAATTACGCCGCTCACGAGATTTATGCGCTTGGCAGTTAACGAAAGGATCTAATCACCTAGAACTGCGCCTTGTAAATCACCATGAACTGCAACCGGGCAAGCAAGATCATTTGTACGGACTCTTTTACAGCAAGCGTGAAGCTACCCAAACTCTCCAGTCAATTGCCAAACGCAATCAACTCTGTGAGGGACTCTTAGGCTTTGAAAAGTTAACCACTGGAAGTCCTTGCTTTGGCTTTCATGTAAAGCAATGCAAAGGGGCGTGCATTGGAGTGGAGCCTCGAGCGATTCATGACCTGCGGCTGCAAACCGCTTTACTCAAATTAAAGGTAGCGATTTGGCCCTACCCAGGAGCCATTGGGATTCGGGAAGGGGAGGATTTGCATCTCTTTGATCATTGGTGCTACCTAGGTAATGCCATCAGTGAGCAAGAAATCGAAGAGCTCTTACAGAGCGGGGAGCCCGAATTTGATCTCGACATCTATAAGTTAATCAAAAAAGCGCTTAAATCATTACCTAAAGAAAACCTCCTGAATTTGGATACATATCAAAGTCGTTCAGAGTACAGATAATTAATGGTGTTATCAAATTTGACTTGAATTGTAATATGCCTTAAAGAAGCAATCGCATTTAAGTTAAATATTTTTTACCCAAACATCGCATCAACTTGACTACATCATAGATTTTGGTTTCCAATCTTTTAATAAAAGGGCATTACTTAAAACAAAAAGACTAGATAGTGCCATTGCACTTCCAGCGATCATTGGCGATAGGTATCCAGTAGCTGCTAGTGGAATACCTGCCGTATTGAAGATAAAAGCCCAAAATAAGTTCTGCTGAATCTTTTTCCATGTTTTTCTTGAAATGTCTAAAGCTTGGGGAATTAAAGCGAGGTCACCTCGCATTAGAGTAATACCTGCCGATTGAATTGCTACATCAGTACCTGTGGCCATGGCTATCCCTACATCAGCACTTGCTAAGGCTGGCGCATCGTTGACACCGTCACCCACCATCGCAACCCAACGTCGATTTTTACTGGCTGATATTTCTTTTAGATTCTGAACAATTTGAGCTTTATTCTCTGGCATGACAGAAGCATATATTTCATCAATACCAATCTGCTTCGCAACTGCTGATACTGCCTCAGCCCGGTCACCAGAGATCATCGCTGTTTGAATTCCATCCGAATGTAATGAATTAATCATAGCCTTCGCATTAGGCTTAATTTCGTCTCCAAACAGGAAAACGGCAATGTACTCATTACGGCCCTTCACGCGTAGGACTGAACTGGTTTGACCATTATTTAGAATCGAGTTAAATTTAGTAGCAACCGGTTGAAAATCCGCTTCCTTGCTTATTGATTCCAGGCTTTGTAAGACAAGCACAGCGTCCTTCCA
>VGIH01000091.1 GCA_016867965.1 Betaproteobacteria bacterium
AAGTGACTTCCAAGGCGGAACCACTGCTGCTGCACTTGAGGTGCTTGATCAGCAGCAGTGGGCAATTATTTTGCAAGAGGCCCTCCTTGCTGCACAAAAACGTGGGGCAGCTATGGCGAAAGAATTTGGTCAATCCTAGTCTACGGGCGTAGCGCTAAGCCCAACACAATCCCCAAAAAGAGCGCTGCACCCAACCAATTGTTATGTAAGAATGCCTTAAAGCATGCCTCACGTTGACGGGTTGCAACGAGTCGTAATTCATATACTGCACAACCTAATGCAATAAACCAGCCCAGATAGAACCAAGGGCTTAACTGAATCATCTCGGCAACCCAAATTTGAGATGCCAATAAAAGTCCATAGCAAATCGAGATTGCCGTTACATCCAAACGCCCAAAAGTAATCGCGGAGGTTTTTAAACCCAGACGCAGATCATCATCGCGATCGACCATGGCATAGGCGGTATCGTAGGCAATCGCCCAAAATACATTACCGATGAATAAAACCCAGGCCTCTAGTGGTATTTGATTTTGTACTGCTGCAAATGCCATAGGAATACCAAAACCAAATGCTAAACCAAGGATAGCTTGTGGAATCGAGAAAAAGCGTTTCGTAAAGGGATAAATGGCTGCCAAAAGAACTGCGACTACCGAGAGCTGCTTGGTCAATCCGTTTAAAGGCTGAATTAATCCATATGACAGCAGCGCCAGAATTAAGGCGATTGCAATCGCCTCCTGCTTTGAAATTTTGCCACTCGTTAGTGGGCGGTGCTGTGTCCGTTCTACATGTTTATCAAAATGACGATCAGCATAATCATTGATGGCGCAGCCAGCACTTCGCATGAATACTGTTCCAAGGCAAAAGATTAATAAAATAATTGGGTTTGGAAAACCATCGCTTGCAATCCATAGACCCCATAGCGTTGGCCATAAGAGCAAAAGAATACCGATGGGCTTATCCAAGCGCACCAAGTAGATGTAAGACTGCAAACGCTCAGAAATCAGAGCAACCTCGCTCCAGGCAAGTCGCATGCTCGAACGGTCCGAGCAATCGCCTTCATGGCCTCAACCCGGGGATAGCCTTTTCGCCAGACCAAACTAACGCGCCGAGTCGGCTCAGGTGATTCAAATGGGATATAGAGGATCAATCCATCGCGATGATTTGGATTGCCTACTGAGGTGCGCGGCAAGACCGTGATTCCTATTCCTCCAGCGACCATTTGTCGGATGGTCTCTAACGAGGATCCTTCAAAACTACGATGCTCTCCAAGGGTTAGGCCATTGCCGAAACGGTTCAGTTCAGGGCAAACGCCAAGCACATGATCCCGAAAGCAATGACCAGCACCTAATAGCAAAGTATTTTGTTCCTTCAGTTCTTTTTGGCCAATCGTTTTTCGGTCCGACCATTCATGGCCTTTAGGGATCGCCACCAAGAAAGGCTCTTCATAAAGATCAACAAAATCGAGGCCAGCGCTGGGAAATGGATCTGCCAAAATGGCGCAGTCGAGCTCTCCCTGGCGCAACATCTCGATGAGGCGCACTGTGAAGTTCTCTTCCAAAAATAAGGGGGCTTTCGGCAAAGTATCGCGGGCTACTCGTACAAGGCTAGGAAGTAAATAAGGGGCAACGGTATAAATCGCACCGAGTCGTAATGGTCCGGATAAGGGATCTTGTCCATGTTTAGCAAGATGCTTAAGGGCATTGGCTTCCTCTAATACCCGCTGCGCTTGCTGAATAATCACTGCGCCAAGCGTTGTGAGGGCCACATCCGAACTGGTGCGCTCAAATATTTGAGTTTGCAACTCTTCCTCTAACTTTTTAATGGCGACTGATAGGGTAGGCTGAGATACATGACAGGCTTCAGCAGCCCGTCCAAAATGGCGCTCACGAGCAACTGCAACGATATAGCGAAGTTCGGTTAAGGTCATGGCTCTATTATCAAGCCTTTAGAAAATCCGTGCGTGAGCCCAGCCAACGACCCAAGTGAGCCTCGACAAGCTCTGGGTGGTTACGTAACCAATGCTCGGCGAGCTCTTGCGCAATCTGAATTAACCAGGCATCGCGTTGCAAATCAACAAACCGTAACATAGCCTCACCTGACTGCCTAGCTCCTAAAAGCTCGCCGGGACCTCGCAAAGCAAGATCGCGCTCAGCAATCACAAATCCGTCAGAAACTTCTCGGAGAGTCTGTAGGCGCTTTTTGGCGGCTAGAGATAGAGGCTCGGAATACATCAAGATGCATGCCGATTGATTAGAACCCCTCCCAACACGACCTCGTAATTGATGGATCTGTGCATAACCAAAGCGTTCGGCGTGCTCGATTACCATGAGTGCAGCGTTTGGAACATCCACTCCCACTTCAATCACCGTAGTTGCCACCAATACATCAATCTGACCCGCTTTGAAGGCGGCCATAATGGCCGCCTTCTCATCGGCCCTCAGGCGCCCATGAATTAAAGCCAGCGCGTATTCCGATAAATACTCGGATAACTCCGCGTGACTCGCAACGGCTGTTTGCAATTGCAATGCTTCGGACTCTTCAATCAGTGGGCAAACCCAATAGGCCTGAAGACCCTTTTTCAACCACTGTTTCAAACCCTCAATCACCTCCTGGCGTCTTGCGTCTTTAACCAATTTGGTAGTAATCGCTTGTCGTCCGGGCGGTAACTCGTCGATAACCGAGACATCGAGATCGGCGTAATAGGTCATTGCTAGGGTTCGTGGAATCGGGGTTGCAGACATCATGAGCTGATGGCAATAGTAGGTTTCGGAGCCAATACGTTGGGTAATCTCCATGCGTTGACGCACTCCAAAGCGATGCTGCTCATCAATCACTGCTAATCCCAGGGCGGCGAATTGAACGGCGTCTTGGATTAGTGCATGGGTTCCCACAATGATTTGAGCCACACCCGATGCAATCAATTCCTGTGCGTGTTTTTTTTCTTTCCCTTTCATACCACCTGATAGCCACACCACATGCACACCAAGTGGCTCAAACCACTCTTTAAATTTCCAATAATGCTGTTCTGCCAATATTTCAGTAGGTGCCATGATGGCCGCTTGAAATGAGCGCTCTACCATTTGCGCACTAGCTAACGCTGCGATGATGGTTTTACCGCTCCCAACATCGCCCTGTAAAAGACGATTCATGGGAAATGGCGCTGTTAGATCAGAGGTAATCTCTGACCACACTCTTTGCTGTGCATCGGTCAGCTCAAATGCCAGAGAACGCATCAGCTGCGAGGGAAGATTTTTGAATTCTTTTGGCGAATGCAATTGTTTTGGCGGTGCAGGGCGCGCTCTACGACTGGCATGCGCCTGTTTTAAAGAAATTTGCTGCGCAAGGAGTTCTTCTAATTGCACCCGACGCCAAGCAGGATGAGTCCGCTCAACAATCGATTCAGTATCGGCATCAACGGGTGGCTGATGTAAATAATGGATGGAATCGCGCAGACTCCACTGCATCACGCTTTGTGCAGTAGGACTTAAAGCACTTTGTGGAATTGTTTCTGCCAACCATGCTTCCAGGCTCGGATCCATCAAGGCATTGAGTACTGCCTTACGAATTTTGGCTTGACTCACTCCAGCAACCACCGAATACACTGGGGTTAGGCTTTTGGGCAGGGGTGCATCCGGCGATACCACGCGTACCGTCGGGTGAACCATTTCGGGACCAAAATAGCCATCCCGAATATCCCCACGAACGCGTACATGCACCCCAACTGCCATTTGCTTTTGTTGACTCGGGTAAAAATTTAACCAACGAAGGTTTAAGCTACCCGTATCGTCCTCAATCGTAACCAAGAGTTGGCGACGGGGTCGATACACAACCTGACTACGAATCACTCGCCCTTGCGTTTGAACGGGGCCTTGGAGTGCCGATGCGCAAGCCTCGTCAATCGCCCATAGCTCGGTTTCATCCTCGTAGCGAATGGGCAGGTGAAGAGCCAATGCACCAGGCGTAGTCAGCCCCATTTTCTCGAGAGGGTCTGTAGACCCCTCACACCTCGGTGTTTTAGGTGTTTTTGTGTTGGACTTGGTTCTCATGGTTAGAATCCCAACACCGATAGTAATGCCATGCAATTATCCGATTTCAACTACGACCTCCCGGCTGAGCTAATTGCTCAGCACCCACTTGCACAACGCTCTGCCAGCCGTCTTTTGGAACTGGGTAAAAGTGCGGATGGAGGACCTGAGTGCATTGATCGTTCATTTACCGATATTGTCCAATTAATTGACTCAAACGATCTCCTCATTTTTAATGACACCCGCGTCATTCCAGCTCGTCTGTTTGCGCAAAAAGAAACAGGCGGTCACGTTGAAGTATTAATCGAGCGAATTACAGGGCCCAATCAAGCGATTGCTCAAATTCGCGCCTCCAAGGTTCCAAAACCGGGTGGGAAAATCCGGCTTCTGGCGCATTCGGATTTGGTCGCGCCCGAGACTCCTCCAGAACTCGTGGTCAATGGTCGAGTCAATTTAGGTGGCAATAGCGATTTTTACGAAATCATTTTTCCTGATAATGCGATGGCTGTCTTAGAGCGTTATGGTGAGCTACCATTACCCCCTTACATCAGCCACACCCCCGATGAAGAGGATGCAAACCGATACCAAACCGTCATGGCGCAAAAGCCTGGAGCCGTTGCGGCACCGACCGCGGGATTGCATTTTGACGAAGCCTTACTGAAGCGCCTACGCGATCATGGCGTACAAATGGCAGCAATCACCTTGCATGTCGGCGCCGGGACCTTTACTCCGGTTCGGCACGAAGACTTGGCGCTGCATCAAATGCACCATGAGTGGTTCTCGATCTCCAAATATACATTGGAGGCAATTGAACGTACCAAACAAAATCAAGGCAAGGTAATCGCTGTTGGTACTACCAGCATCCGAACGCTTGAAAGCTATGCCATCAGCGGCCTTCTCGAGGGTGAAACAAATTTATTTATCACGCCCGGCTTTGAGTTCAAAGTTGTCGATGCATTAATCACCAATTTTCATTTACCAAAGTCGACTCTGCTAATGCTTGTTAGTGCATTTGCTGGAGTGGATGCCATTCGCTATGCCTATGCACATGCGATTCGCGAACGCTACCGATTCTTTAGCTATGGCGATGCCATGTTTTTACTCCGAACCTGAGACAATGCGGGTATGAGCCCACTTGAATTCACCAGCATCCAGGAGGACTCCGATAGCCATGCCCGCCTTGGAAAAATCCGCCTACCCCATGGTGAGGTTCAAACCCCTATTTTTATGCCAGTGGGAACCTATGGCACAGTAAAAGCAGTAACCCCGCGAGATCTGAAGGAAATGCAAGCCCAAATTATCTTGGGCAATACTTTTCACTTGTGGTTACGACCCGGCCTAGATGTAATTCGTAAACATGGTGGCCTACATCGATTTATGGGCTGGGATAAACCAATTTTGACCGACTCAGGGGGCTTCCAGGTATTTAGCTTGGGTGCTTTACGAAAAATTACGGAAGATGGCGTAACTTTCTCCTCACCGATTAATGGCGATAAATTATTCATGTCCCCAGAGGTATCAATGGAGATACAGGCAACGCTCAATAGCGATATTGCCATGCAATTTGATGAATGCACGCCCTATGAAACGAATGGACAGCCGACTTCCGAAAAATCCGTAAACGAATCCTTACAACTCTCCTTAAGGTGGGGTGAACGTTCTATCAAGCGCTTTCGTGAATTGGAAACCGGTAATGCCCTATTTGGAATAGTGCAGGGCGGTATGTATGAAAAACTTCGAGATGAATCGCTTGCTGGCGTGGCCACTCAGGGTTTTGATGGCATTGCGATTGGCGGCCTTTCCGTTGGCGAACCCAAGCCCGAATTTGAGCGTATCTTAAGTCATACGGGACCGCGCCTACCTAAGCATTTGCCGCATTACCTAATGGGAGTTGGAACCCCTGAAGATTTGGTGCTTGGGGTCAGTATGGGAATTGATATGTTTGATTGCGTGATGCCAACGCGCAACGCCCGAAATGGATGGCTTTTTACCCGTTTTGGGGATCTCAAACTTCGTAATGCTGGGTATCGCGACGATGATCGGCCGATTGATATGCAATGCACCTGCTATACCTGCCGCCACTTTACCCGCTCCTATTTGCATCACCTCCAAAAAGCCAATGAAATCCTCGGGGCGCAGTTAAATACGATTCATAATCTTCATTACTATTTAGAGCTCATGGAAGGCATTCGTTCTACCCTTAAAGAGCGAGTTTTCTCGCAATTCAAAGCCCTGTTCCATCGCCAACGCCAACGCGGAATTGAGCCCCACCAAGACTAAGGCTTTAGGGTAAAGCTCAAAATCCCGGCCGACAGCCAGTCGGTTTAGAATTGCGGCTTACGTGTCGTAATTAATTGGAGGCTCCAAGATGTTGATTAGCAATGCATTTGCGCAAAGTGCGCCAGCTGCCGGTGGCGATGCTGGTGGATTAATGAGTTTTATTCCTTTAATTCTGATGTTCGTGGTGCTTTATTTCATCATGATTCGTCCACAAATGAAACGCCAAAAAGAGACCAAAGCCATGCTCGAGGCCCTTGCAGCCGGTGATGAGGTCATTACCGCTGGCGGTATTTTGGGTAAAGTGACTGCAGTTAAAGATCAGTATGTAACGGTTGAATTAGTACCAGGCACCGAAGTTCAAATGCAAAAGAATGCGGTAACCAGCGTTCTTCCTAAAGGTACGATTAAATCCGTTTAATGAATCAGGGCACCATGATTGGTGCCCACTAAGCTAGCTCTATGAATCGCTACCCCCTTTGGAAATACCTTGTTATTGGGGTAGCCCTCGCCATCGGCTTTTTATATGCCTTACCAAACATCTTTGGCGAGGCGCCTGCTGTTCAAATCTCCGCAGCTAAACCTACGATCAAGGTCGATCTCACCACCCAATCTCGAATTGAGTCGCTTCTGAACGAATCGAGTATTCAAAATACGGGGATCTTCTTTGAGCGCACTGGTAATGTCGGCAGCATCAAGATTCGCTTTGAAAATACCGATACACAACTCAAGGCTAGGGATTTAATTAATCAGAAACTCAATGTTGATCCCAAAGAGCCCAACTATATTGTGGCGCTCAATCTTCTCTCCAATACACCCAATTGGCTCAGCT
>VGIH01000092.1 GCA_016867965.1 Betaproteobacteria bacterium
GCCAAAATATCTTCGCTCTCCGGGTGGAGTGCCAACCCTGCATCACCCAACGCGTAGGCCAGCTCATCACGCCCCTCACCCATCAACGCTTGAATCGCAGTACGGAATTCTTCCGGCGAATAGCGAGAGATCTGAGACATATTGAAGACTTGGCCTTTTTCGGCGTAAGAGATCATGACTTGGGCGAGGTTTTGCATCGTTCGGCTCCTGTGCTGAGGTTGTCGCAAATATTCAAAGGGGTTGTGCTTGACCCAAGCACTCACCCTGATCGGTTTGGACAAGCGTTTAGCAAAAGCGGTGCCAGATAACCAAAGCGCACCTTGAAATATTCAAACAATCAAATAATTGACGAAAACACGGCAGTGGCTTGCCGCAATGGCAGCGAATCACCGCACTATTGCCGGCAAATTGCCAGTTACGGTGTCAGTAAACGAAGGAATAAGTAGGCACGCTTAATGCTAACGACCACTAGCCAATAACAACCACGCGCGATGCGCAGACAACTCAGCGAGACTAAAAGGATGAATACACTCGATACAGTCCCCACCCAGAAAGCCGCTGCGCACCACGCCGCGTACATACCCACCCAGCCAAGCGACCAGTTCAAACGTGCGGTGAAGCTGCATCAGCAAGGCGACCTCGCGATGGCCGAGTTCATGTACCGGCAGATTCTGCGTGAAGAGCCTGACCATATAGAAGTCACTTATTTACTGGGGCTGATCGCCACCCAAACCGATAGGCCAGCAGAGGCGATTAAGCATATCAATAAGTATTTACAGCTACGATCAGATGACGCACAGGCAGTATCTATTTTGGGACTTTGCTATTTTGATTTAAAAGATTACGCCAATGCCGTAAGAATGTTTTCTCAATCGCTGGAAATGAACCCAGGGATTGTTCGTAACATGCAGAATCTGGCAAAAGCACAATTTCAATTACAAGACTATGCCGCCGCTCTGGAAACTCACAAAAGCGTACTTGCCATTTTGGGCAATGACGTCGAAGCAATGATCGGTATTGGTCTATGTAATCGTGAGCTTGGAGACTATGAAGCTGCGCTTGGCATTATTGAACGCGCGATCATTGCAGAGCCGCGCCGCGCAGAGTCACATTTCGTTTATGGAAATGTATTGAAAGATGTTAAAGATTTTCAAGGTGCGATTGATGCCTACGGTACCGCTATCACACTTAATCCAAATTACCTGGAAGCCTACGGAAACTGTGCAAGTGCGCTAACAGACCTTGGGATGGTTACAGAAGCCATGGCTTTCTACGATAGTGCCCTGATTTTGGATCCGACACATGCTGAGTCAAACTATAACCGAGCGTTACTCCTTCTGAGTGAACTACGCCTGGAGGATGGATGGCGGCTGTATGACAGACGACTTGATAGCGAGGTTAGCGTTCGGAAGTTTTTAGGCGGCCAGCGAATCCAGTTAGCTCCTGAATGGGATGGCCGCAGTAAGCCAAAAGCATTACTTGTAATGGGTGAGCAAGGACTCGGCGATCAAATCTTTTTTGCTGGCATGCTCCCTGACCTCGCAAAACAAGTCCCGGGCGCCCAAGTTTGTGTTGAATCTCGTCTGATTCCCCTCCTCCAGCGCTCAATTCCAGCATTAACTTTTATTGGTACTGACGAGCTGCATTCCTGCAAGTTTGATGCACAAATTTATCTTGGAAGCCTAGGAAAAATCTACCGATCGGATATTGATTCATTATCCAAAATAGAATCACGCTACCTGTATTCTGAAAACGGACATCGTAATCAATTGCGTGCTAAGTTAAAGCGTCACGGCAAGTATTTATGCGGAATATCTTGGAGCAGCAAAAACGCTATGTACGGCGATGATAAGAGCCTTAGCCTGGAAGCGCTCCGACCTGTTCTCCAGATACCAGGCTTTGATTATGTAAACCTTCAATACGGCGATACATCTGAAGAAAGAACAAAAGTAGAAGCACAACACGGCATTTCTCTACAGCATGTTGAAGAGATCGATAATCTGGCTAATGTCGACGGTCTAGCCTCGCTGATTGATGCATGCGATATCGTTATTTCGGTATCGAATACAACTGCTCATTTAGCCGCGGCGCTCGGAAAGCCAGTAATTGTTTTACTCCCCAATAATGATGCATTATTTTGGTATTGGCATAGAGATAGCGGCACTACACCGTGGTATCCGACTGCACGAATGTTCAGACGATCTGATTCTGGATTATGGGAAGACGTTATCGATGCCGCCACAATAACTATGGCAGGTATTCAGCAGTAATATGCAGGTAGTAATACAAGGCAAGAAAGCTGAACATGCCTCAAAACTGATTCAGCAAGGCCTGCAGCTAATCTTGCAGGGGCGCTATCAAGAGGCGCTTACGTCAGAAGACGAAGCGCTGAAAATCTTGCCAATGAATGCAAATGCACACTCCTATCGCGGCAGTGCACTCCTTCAGCTTGGTCGTATATCAGAAGCTCTGGCGAGCTACGATCAAGTCATAAAGCTGGCGCCATTAGCTGCAGTTGCGCATTACAATCGCGCAAATGCACTACAACGCATGCGTCGCTATGAAGATGCATTGCTTAGCTTAGAGAAATCGCTCAAGCTCGATCCAAGCTATACCGATGCACTCTCGCTAACAGGCTCGGTTTTTTATGCGATGGGAAATATCGGATCCGCAATCCAATACTTTGACGCCGCATTAAAAATAAACCCTAATGCGGCCGATGCTCATTACAACAAGAGCTTGGCACTTTTATCTGAAGGGAAATTTTCTACCGCCTGGGAGCACTACGAGTGGCGGTTACGCTGGGACATGACAGTAAGAGTCGGTCAGTCACGATCCATCGGTCGCGTTGCCCCCGACTGGGACGGAAGACCGCAAAACAAGCCGATCATAGTTATTCCAGAGCAGGGGCTGGGTGACCAGATATTCTATGGCGGCATGTTGGCAGACCTTGAATCCGTAGTGCCCGGATCAACCGTTTGTCTTGAGCCAAGATTGGTTCCGTTGTTCCAACGATCTTTTAAAAATCTAAATTTTTCCTCGCCATACGAGATCAATGCTGACCAATGCCTTAAAGACTTAACATTTAGTGCACAAACTCATATTGGCAGCCTAGGAAAGTTTTTCAGGGCTAATACATCTGGATTTGCGAGGGTACGTACTCCCTACTTGAGAGCTGATCCAGCCAAAGTAAATCAGCTTCAACGCCATATCCGCAAACCTAATCGTATAGTGTGTGGGATATCGTGGCTAAGTAAAAATAAAAATATTGGATCAGATAAAAGCATTTCACTGGAAACCCTTCTTCCCTTGTTATCAATTGATAATATTGATTTTGTTGATCTCCAGTATGGAGATACAACTGATGAGCGAAGACAACTGGCCAGAACACATGGGATACATGTGCAACACCTAAGTGAAGTTGATAACTCAAATGATATCGACACTCTAGCGGCACTTATTTCAGCTTGTGACATCGTAGTCACCATCTCAAACGTCACTGCACATATCGCATCGGCCATTGGGAAACCTACATTGGTGATGCTACCGAATCTAGGCACACCGTTATGGTACTGGCATAAAAGCCATACGGATTCGATCTGGTACCCAAATAGCGTTTTGCTTCATCAAAGCAAAGCTGGCGCTTGGGCAGATGTTATTTCCTCGGTGCGGACGGCCGTTACCGAGTTCAAACGAGTTTATCAGCAATGAAGCAAAATACCGTTTCAAAAAATGCCGCAGCTGCTCGCGCACTTTTTAGTACTGCCCTCTCGCTACACCAAGCGGGCAACATAAATGAAGCAAAAAATAACTATAAAAAAATTCTTAAGTTAATTCCAGCTCAACCGGACGCATTACATATGTTGGGTGTTACTGAGTTTCAGGAAAAACGATTTCAAAAAGCTATTGAACTAATTAGTTGTGCTAGAGAATCTAGATCAGATAATTATCTGGTGCACTTTAACTTGGGTAACGCTTTACGCGGTGCTGGACGTTTTGAAGAGGCAAGCGAAGCATATCAACAAGCTGTAATTCTTAAACCGGACAGTACAGAGGCGCAAAAAAATCTCGGAAATACGTTCAAGGAGCTGAATCTGATGGTTGAAGCAATAAGCTGCTACGACCGTATTCTTGAACGAGATCCTTATCACTACTACACACTTTACAATAAAAGCATTGCCTTACTCACTCTGGGAAAGCTAGATGAAGGCTGGGAGCTATATGAGCACAGATTGAGTCAAAATTTGTCTGATGCCGGACAACTTGGACATTCATTTCCCCGCTTTGCACCTGATTGGAATGGTGAAAAGCTTGAAAAGCCGCTATTAGTTTTGCCCGAGCAAGGCCTTGGCGACCAAATATTTTACGGCGCGATGCTTCAAGACCTGCAAAGCTTGGGTATCGAAGGGTTTATTTGCCTTGATGGCAGACTACAACATTTATTTAAACGATCCTTTCGAAATCTTGATTTCATTCTACCGAGCGAGCTGTCATCGCTTGCCCCTACCGAACAGCTATTCGGTGCCCAAATTCAGGTTGCAAGCTTAGGCCGAGTTTTCAGACGACGCCACAATGATCTGTCTCGGATTCAATCTCCATTTTTATTCGCAAATAAAGAGCTTTCCGAAGCACTTAGTAAAAAGCACAAAAAGCCCGGAACCATTACTTGCGGCCTATCTTGGATAAGTAGTAGTCCTAGCTCCGGCACAGTTAAAAGTATCAGCCTTGCTGACCTTAGTCCGTTGCTGGCCATTAAGAATGTGAATTTTGTTAATTTACAGTACGGCGATACTGCTCAAGATTGCGATTTTGTTAAATCAAAATTTGGGGTGGATATAACGAAAGTGAGTGAAATCGATAACCACTTTGATATCGATGAACTCGCTGCTTTAATTGCCGCTTGTGATGTGGTCGTCACGGTGAGTAATTCAACTGCGCATCTTGCTGCGGCTCTTGGAAGGCCGGCGTTAGTACTCCTCCCCCACCACACGCCACTTTGGTACTGGCACTTAGACTCAAACAGATCTCCTTGGTACCCCTCAGTGACGTTATTGCGGCAAGAGATAGCAGGCAACTGGGAAAAGCCAGTAAAAGAAGCGGAAAGTTTACTAAGCCACTTAGCAAAGGCGATTAAGAATTAAGTCCGACAAAGAGTTTTTAATCTTAACGGAAATAGATTGCCGTAGTTTTGCCGCACCGGCAAATCCTGACTATAGGTTGTCAGAAATACCCAGCTAAAAGAGTAGCAACTCGCTCTGGTATGTAAATTGCTCGCATTCTCGTATCAATTGATAAGGGAGCTGCGATGAAACTCAAAGTCTATGTTGGGTGGGACCCGAGGGAAAATATCGCATGGGAAGTCTGCCGATACTCAATTTTAAGACGAACCGACCCTACCAAAGTAGAAGTTCATCCGCTCGTCCAATCAGAGCTGCGCGACCTAGGTCTCTATAACCGACCCATAGATACGCTCGCAGCTACCGAATTTAGTCTTACGCGATTTCTTACGCCTCATCTTGCTGGCGATGTCGGATACGCAGTTTTCGCGGATTGTGATTTTTTATTTTTGACGGACATCCTTAGCGTTATCGAGGAACTCGACAAGACAAAAGCTGTTTCTGTCGTGAAGCATAACTACCGCCCCGCAGAAATACGAAAGATGGATGGATGCGCCCAACACTTGTACCCGAGGAAGAATTGGTCGTCATTTATGGTCTTCAGGTGTGACAACCCCGCCGTGCGAGCGCTCACGCCAGATGTAGTCAATTCAGCAGAGCCAAGCTACCTGCACCGTTTGCAGTGGTTAAATGATCATGAAATTGGTGAATTGGATAAAGGCTGGAACTACCTCGAGGGTTGGTATGAGCCCGATTACAAAAATTTGAAAGCTATTCATTACACTCTTGGCGGTCCATGGTTTGAAGATAAGGCTAACTGCAATTTCTCTCGCCACTGGATCGACGAGCGCGACTCAATGCTTCACGAGCAACTAAGTCCCGCAGCATAGTTAGAAACTTGAACCCTACAACATCCAATTACATTCATGATTATGCGGACCCAACCCTTGATCAGCGAAAAGTATCGCTCAATGCAACAACAGCTCCATCAGAATCCAAATTATGGTGTTGCAAGCCTCGGATTTGCACCGCTTGTTGCAAAGATTGCCAAGGGTCTGGGTTTAAAATCGATATCGGACTATGGAGCAGGTAAATGTAATTTAAATAAAGGGTTGATCAATTCAGGCTTAAATACTTTTGAATATTATCCCTATGATCCTGCGTTCCCCGCGTATGGAGACCCCGTGCCTGCTGACTTGGTATGCTGCATCGACGTGCTCGAGCATATCGAACCAGATCATTTAGATAATGTACTGGCTAATCTTGCTGAGATAACTATTAAAGTCGGCTTTTTTTCAATTCACACTGGGCCTGCGATGAAGGTATTGTCCGATGGAAGAAACGCCCACTTAATTCAAAAACCAAGCTCATGGTGGCTTGATCGTCTTATTCGATATTTCAATATTGAACAACTTCAAAATCTTCCTGAAGGCTCAGGTTTTTGGATTATCGTTACTCCGGTCATGCAAAATTCTTGATAAAATTTTTTATCCAGCTCTCTACAATAGGCAATGCCGTTGCTATCGGCTTCATATCCCGTACAACTAAAGGATTTATCGAAGGAAACCAAGGATAGTAATCACGCTCTCCAAGCAAAGCCCAATTTTGGTGGGTCATACACATTGTTGGCGTTCCCAATGCACCTGATAGCGGAACGATAGCAGAGGATACCGACACGACTAAATCTAAGTTTCGTATCAATGCCGCAATACCATCGAAATCATTCATCAGATCTAAATCGTCCCAACGTTGTATTTGAATTCCAAGCTCATTTTCAATATTCTGTAACTCATTTTCACATTCCCCATACTGCAAATTAACGTAAATCACTCCTGGAATAGAGAGTACCCCTTTCCAGTCTTCTAGCATCGTATATTTCTTGTTTCTTGTTGCCGATAATTTATGGCTCCGCCAACAAATACCAATCAGCTTTTTATCTCTAAATCGAGCAAGTCTGGAATCGAAT
>VGIH01000093.1 GCA_016867965.1 Betaproteobacteria bacterium
CACAGAAATTGCTGCAGCGACTACCGTGATGCGGGACTTTGCTAATGCAGTAGATGTCAAGGAGAAGACCCATCTGGTTGATGTGGTTGGTACCGGTGGGGATGGTGCCCATACCTTTAATATCTCGACGGCATCCATGTTTGTTGCGTCTGCAGCAGGTGCCAAGATTGCTAAGCATGGCAACCGTAGTGTTAGTAGCAAATCAGGCAGCGCTGATGTTTTAGAAGCGCTTGGGGTAAAACTTAATCTGAGTGCTGCGGCGATAAGTCAATGCATTGAGCAACTTGGAATCGGTTTTATGTTTGCTCCCAACCATCACCCTGCCATGAAAAATGTAGTCCCAGTGCGCAAGGACCTCGGGGTGCGTACCATCTTTAATATTTTGGGACCCCTCACCAATCCCGCCAAAGCGCCCAATGTTCTGATGGGCGTCTTTCATCCGGAGTTAGTGGCTACCCAAGCAAAAGTCTTGCAACTGATGGGGGCCGAGCATGCCTTAGTGGTCCATGGCAACGATGGCTTAGATGAAATCACGCTCTCGGGCCCCACCATGGTTGCTGAACTGCGCAACGGGCAAATCAGTCAATATGAAATTAAGCCGAGTGAATTTGGAATCGCCATTGCTTCAATGGAAAATCTGAAGGTCGCCGATGCACAAGAATCCAAAGCCATCATTTTGAACGTCATGAATAATCAATCGGGGCCTGCGCGTGATATTGTGTGCCTCAATGCAGGAGCTACCCTCTACGCTGCTAATGTCTCTCCATCGATTGCCGAGGGCGTACAACTGGCTAACAGCACAATTGCTTCAGGCAAAGCTAAACAGAAGCTCGAGGCTTTTGTTGCCTTGACACAAAGTCTCGCCTCATGAGCGATATTCTGAGTCGTATTCTGGAGACCAAGCGGCATGAGATTGTGACTGCACAACGCTTGATCTCTAGTGGAGAAATCTTAAAAGAGGTCCTGAGTGCCAATTCTGATCCAAATACGAAAGTACGTGGCTTTGCCCAAGCACTAATAGACTCTGTCACTAATCACAAACCGGGCATCATAGCTGAAATCAAGAAAGCGAGTCCTAGTAAGGGGGTGCTTCGTGAGCACTTTGTGCCACATGACATTGCCCAAAGTTATGCCGCGCATGGCGCGACCTGCTTATCGGTTTTGACCGATCGGGATTACTTCATGGGCTCGCCCCAGTATCTCAAGGAAGCGCGAGCCGCCTGCTCCTTGCCAGTAATTCGTAAGGACTTCATCATTGACCCTTATCAGGTCTATGAAGCGCGTGCTATGGGTGCTGATGCAATCCTTTTAATTGTCGCGGCACTTGAGTTATCGCAAATGCAAGAACTCGAAGCGTGTGCGATCGAGAACCAACTCGATGTATTGGTGGAAGTTCATGATGGCGCTGAATTAGAGGTCGCCCTTGAACTTCAAACACCTCTGCTGGGCATCAATAACCGTAATCTCAAAACCTTTGAGGTGAGCTTACAAACCACCCTCGATCTGCTAGCAGCCATTCCCAAAGACAAACTCGTCATCACGGAATCCGGGATTCTCAATGCCAACGATGTCAAGCGGATGCAAGCAGCTGGGGTCAATGCATTTTTAATTGGTGAAGCCTTTATGCGCGCTGAGCACCCAGGCAAGGCACTCGCAGCATTATTTGCTTGAGTATTAGACGTTAAATAAGAAGTTCAAGACATCGCCATCCTTAACGATGTATTCCTTACCTTCGGCACGCATCTTGCCCGCTTCCTTCGCACCCTGCTCACCTTTGTATTGAATGTAATCATCGTAAGCAATGGTTTGTGCTCGAATAAAGCCGCGTTCGAAATCCGTATGAATTACTCCTGCAGCCTGTGGCGCCGTATCGCCAATATGAATGGTCCAAGCACGCACCTCTTTCACACCGGCAGTGAAGTAAGTTTGTAGACCTAATAAGCTATACCCCGCCCGGATCACCCGATTAAGCCCTGGTTCACTCATTCCCAGATCAGCCAAGAACTCGGCCTTATCGGCATCCTCTAAATCGGCAATCTCGGCTTCAATAGCTGCGCATACCGCAACGACTGGGGCATTCTCTTTGGCTGCATGCTGCTTTACCGCCTCAAGATGGGGATTGTTCTCAAACCCATCTTCTTTTACGTTCGCCACATACATCGCCGGTTTTGCTGTAATCAAGCAAAACGGCTTAAGCAGAACTAACTCTTCCTTACTGAGACTCATAGCCCGTACCGGCAAGGCTTGATCTAACTGTGCTTGAACCTTGGTGAGTACCGCAACTAAGGCTGCCGCCTCTTTATCGTTCCCTGATTTAGCCGCCTTCGAGTATCGCTGCAGGGCTTTCTCAACTGTACTTAAATCGGCTAAAGCGAGTTCAGTATCAATCACCCCAATATCTGCAATCGGGTCGACTTTGCCACTGACATGAACCACATTGGCATCCTCAAAGCAACGCACAACGTGGGTAATCGCATCGGTCTCCCGAATATTGGCCAAAAATTGATTACCCAGTCCCTCCCCTTTGGAAGCACCGGCCACCAATCCAGCAATATCGACAAACTCAACCGTGGCGGGCACAACCCGCTCAGGACTCACAATCTGCGCTAAAGCAGCTAAACGGGGATCCGGGACCTCGACCATGCCCACATTGGGCTCAATGGTGCAAAACGGATAATTTTCGGCTGCAATACCTGCCTTGGTGAGGGCATTAAACAGAGTGGATTTGCCTACATTCGGTAAGCCAACGATTCCGCATTTGAGTGACATCCTCCCATTGTAAATGCGCTTGATTCGCTATCATCTTGGTATGCGTTCCCAAAGTACCGCTAATTCTGCCCAGCACGCCAATACCCAATTCGACTTCGCAGTCGTTGGAGGCGGCATTGTGGGTAAGGCAAGTGCACTTGCCATGGCGCAACTGGGCTACTCGGTGATTCAAATTGCACCTGATTTACTCCAGACGATTACTCTTGTGCCTTCCTTTGGGCAACGAATCTATGCACTCTCACCGAGCACTAAACGTCTTTTATCGGAACTAAACGTTTGGGATGGCTTAGACCAGACTCGCATTCAAGCGATAAGCGATATGCGAATTTATGGCGATCATGGACAAAAGCATGATCAACTGCATTTCTCGGCCTTTGAAGCTGGTCGACCGGAGCTTGCCTGGATTGCCGAATCCGATTTGATTGAAGCCACACTAACCCAAGCGATTCGGTTCAGTAAGAACTTGCAAAGTATCGAGGCCAGTGTTGACGAGGTTCGGTTTGAGCCAAATACATCACCCACGCTTTCATTGAGCAATGGTCAAACCATCCAAGCCAAACTGGTGATCGCAGCCGATGGTGCGAACTCCCCCTTGCGCCAATCGGTTGGAATTGAAATCGATCAACACTCCTATGATCAACATGCAGTAGTTGCCAACTTTACCTGCTCGATCGCCCATCGTGAGACCGCCTATCAATGGTTCTTGCCCAACGGCGAAATCTTAGCCATGCTTCCATTACCTCAGCAACAGGTTTCAATGGTATGGTCAACACAAAACGAGCATGCCAAACATTTACTACAACTGGATAGCCAGGCATGGTCAAACCAATTCGCATTAGAAGTTCATGATCAACTCGGTGAGCTGCAACTGCAATCTACACCAGCAAGCTTTCCTCTGCGACGCATTAAAGCGCACCGCCTGATCGGCCCAGACTACGATCCTAAATTAATCTTGGTTGGTGATTCTGCGCATGTGATGCACCCACTGGCTGGTCAGGGCCTCAATCTGGGCTTACGGGATGTGGCGAGCCTGCTTCATATCATGAAAAACAAAGAGTCGTATCGGGAAGTGGATGATCGCATTTTGCTGCGTCGCTATGAGCGCGAGCGTGAAGGAGATACCGCCTCACTTTTATGGTTGACGGACCGCTTAAAGAAATTATTTTCAGCACAAAGCCCCATTGAAAAAGGCTTTCGCAACTGGGGCTTAAGAATAGTTAATCGAAGTCACATTATCAAGCGCCAACTGATTGAGCGCGCACTAGGAGAACAACCGCATGGGTAAATTTATTAAGCATTTAGGTCTGGCAATCGCCTTACTTAGTTTTTTGGGTTCGGTCGATGCAATGTCCGAGAAACAAATTCGAGCCGAGTTACAAAAACGACTTGGCAGCTCATTCAATATTCGAAGTGTTAAACCAAGTGACATTCCTGGATTATTTGAAGTTCAAGTTAATAATGAAATTGTTTATACCGACAGTAAAGCAAAATACCTGATTCAGGGTGAAATCATTGAACTTGCTACTGGAAATAGTCTCACCGCAAAGCGGCAAGAAGATATCAACCGTATCAAATGGTCTGAGCTTCCTCAAGCCAATTCGATCAAAATTGTTCGAGGGAATGGTAGCCGTCAAATTGCTGTGTTCTCGGATCCCAACTGTGGTTACTGCAAACGGCTAGAGCGAACCCTGCAACAACTTGATAACGTCACTATCTATAACTACCTGATTCCAATTCTTTCAGCGGACTCGGCCCTAAAGTCCAAACAAATATGGTGCGCTGCTGATCAACAAAAAGCATGGAACGATTGGATGTTGAGTAACATAACCCCCAGTGGTAAATCGGATTGCAGCAATCCGATTGACAAGAATTTAGTGATCGCTAAGACCTTCGGGATTAATGCTACTCCAACTATGTTCTTTACTGATGGCAGTCGCTTCCCAGGAGCCGTCCAACTCTCCGATATCGAGAAGAAAATCGCCTCTTTGAAATACCCATGATGGCTTTGGATTCCACCCCTGCAATTCAGTACACGGTATGGCCTGAGGATCTCCATGGTCATCGCTTTACGGTTTCACTGACCATTCATCGCCCAGAGCTACAGGGACAAGTTATTCATATGCCAGCATGGATTCCGGGTAGTTATTTAATTCGGGACTTTAGTAAGCATATTGAGTCAATCGCTGCGTTTACTCTTCCCAGAAATCAGACTGAAGCAAAGAAAAAAATTACCTTGGAGCATCTAGATAATGATCGCTGGCGTATTCCCAAAGGAACTGGGGCTTGCGAAATTGTCACTACGGTATATGCCTTTGATCAATCCGTACGTACCGCTTATCTCGATCAAGAACGAGGGTTCTTTAATCCCACCAGTCTCTGTCTTGCTGTTGAGGGTCAAGCCCATTTGTCCTGTTCGCTGGCTATTGCCCCACCACATGATCAGACGAATAAGCACTGGCAAGTACAAACCACATTGCGCCAGGTCAAAACGGATGCGAGCGGTTTTGGCTTTTATATGGCCAAAGACTATGCAGATCTGATTGATCATCCGGTCGCGCTCGGACAATTTGAGACGATTGAGTGGCAATCTTTTGGTACCCCTCACCGCATGGTCATTCAAGGGCTAACGAGTGAGCAATCGCAACTGCTCGATAAAAAGCAGCTCGCTCTTGATCTCCAACGAATCTGTGATGCCACGATTCGTTTATTTGAGCCACGCAAACCCAAAGCTCCATTTAAGCAATATCTATTTATTGTCAATGCGGCTCTCGATGGCTATGGTGGACTCGAGCATCGCGACAGCACGGCGCTCCTGTGTAAACGTGATCAACTACCCCACGGTGATCATGGCGCTCAAAGACCTAAAAAGTCTTATGAAGAGTTTTTAGGACTCTGTAGTCATGAGTATTTCCATGCCTGGCTCGTCAAACGCATTCAGGCGAAGGCTTTTCAACCCTATCGCTTAAATGAACGCAATCACACCCGACTGTTATGGCTCTTTGAAGGATTTACCAGCTACTACGATGATCTCCAACTGGTACGAAGTGGGTGTATCAGCATGGAGCGCTACTTGGAGCTAGTGGCCAATAATTGGAATGGGGTATTGCGTAATCCTGGCAGAACCAAGCAAAGCGTAGCGGATAGCTCCTTTGATGCTTGGACCAAGTACTACCAGATGGATGAGAACACCCCCAATGCGGTGGTGAGCTACTACGCCAAAGGATCACTCATTGCTTTAGGTCTCGACCTACAAATTCGGCAATACTCAAGCAATCAGCAATCGCTAGATGATGTCATGCGCTTTTTATGGAAGGAACATGGCAAAACTAGGGTTGGCATTAATCAATACGCGCTAGACCTAGCGATTAGTTCAACCATTGGTATTGGGTTTAGCAAACTCTGGCAACGCTTTAAGCACGACTATATTGATGGCACACAAGATCTTCCCTTGCAGATTTGGTTACCCCAGATTACTGGAATTGAGGTGGCACAAAAGCAAGCGAACTTTACTGAGTCCATCAAACTAGCCCTTGGGATGCGCTATACCGATAACAATGGCTGGATCAAGTTAACGCATGTACTTGATGGTGGCATGGCCCAGCAAGCAGGGCTAGCCCCAAACGATCTGATTGGCAGCATCAATCAGCAACGCATCACCAGCACGAGAATGGATCAAGTACTTGGAAGTCTTGTAAACAGTAAGAAAATCACTTTCCATTACTTCCGACAAGATAAAGAGCATCAAGCTAGCATTACCTTAAAACTCGACTATCCAGCTCAATATGAGCTCAAACAATCTAAGAAATAGTCTTGCTCCATTAGCATGGATCTAAAGCAGTTCATCCCAAATGATTGGCAATCTCTACTCAATAACTATCTGCAATCAAGTGATTGGCACTCCCTATCAGAAAAGTTTGCTATCGAATATCAACATTACGGCGATGCGATTCGACCGGATCGAGAGCGCATTTTCAATGCCCTGCATCTTACACCGGTCAATCAAGTAAAGGTTGTCATTTTGGGACAAGATCCCTATCACTCGCTAGGACTGGCGCAAGGCTTAGCATTCTCAGTCCCCAAAGATATTCCACTGCAGTCCAAACAATTTCCAAGC
>VGIH01000094.1 GCA_016867965.1 Betaproteobacteria bacterium
CCTCAACCCGATTCCAAACATTAAACCATTCGGGATGATGATTCATTTGCTCAGCCATCAGTGCACATTGAGTCATGAATGCGAAGGCTTCCTTGAAATCCTTAAATTGATACGAACGGGTAATGGCATCCCGATTGGCTACCATCGACCAATGCGCTAAATCAGTAGCTAAGACCGAGCGCTCGTTAGGACTGAGTAAGCTCGCCATTTCTGCCCTTAGGAGTTTTGTAAGGCCAGTTGATACAAAAAGGTTGAGCGAGCCCCCGAGCGGCAAAAGGCTAAGATGGGTTGCGGCATTGATTTGAGGAGTTTTGCCATCTCTACTACTTGCTGAGGAGTAATTGCCCCACTCACAACCGGTAGGTAAGCATATTCCAGACCATGCTCTTTAGCCATGGCAGCAATCGACGCATTGCTGGGTTGAGGACCCTCTTCACCATCTGGACGATTGTTAATAATGCTCTTGTAGCCCTGCTTTGCAATTTGATCAACATCGCTAGGTTCAATTTGACCAGCGGTTCCGAAATTGGGGTTATGGCACGAAATGTGAATGCTCATACGATCCTTACAAAATAACGTATCTTGAATTTAAACAGACTTTTTCTGGGTTTGCTCAAACAACCACATCCCGGCAACCATGGCGATGACAAAAATCAGCGCCTTCATTTCACCAGAGCCGAGAGAAACCAGCGCGGGTCCTGGACAGAAACCAGCAAGTCCCCAACCCACTCCAAACATTGCACTACCCACAACCAGAGGGCGGTCAATATCACGCCGCGTTGGGATATGCATGGCACCACCCAAAAAACTTTGAGTACGTTTCTTCGCCAAGTAGAAAGCAACTAAACCAATCAGTACTGCACCGCCCATGACAAAAATAAGTGACGGGTCCCAATTACCGGCAAGGTCGAGGAAGGCCAAAATTTTGGCAGGATTGGTCATCCCTGAGATCATTAAACCAAGGCCAAACAACACGCCAATTAGATACTCGCTGCCGTTGGAGAAAAAGGATTGATTCTGACCCATCGACTTAGATCCAATGCCGTACGAGATACACCACTAAGAAACCACAACCCATAAATGTGAGGGTCGCAAGCAAGGAGCGTGGTGATAGGCGCGATAAGCCACAAATGCCATGGCCACTGGTGCAACCCGATCCGTAGCGAGCCCCAAAGCCTACCAATAAACCAGCGATGATGAGTGTGAGGTAATCCGCGTCAATGATTGCAGTCGTGTTCATCTGAAACACATACTTTCCCCACAAAGGGGCGGTTAGCAATCCCAACACGAAACTGGCGCGCCATAACCAATCGGTCCTCTTGGGAGCAATCAGGCCACCCAAAATGCCACTGATTCCGAGAATGCGACCGTTGATCAACACATACAGTGCGGCTGCGATTCCTAAAATAATGCCGCCAGCAGATGCAGGCCCTGGGGTAAAGGATGTCCAGTCAATCGTCATCGCATTATTTTAATGCTTAACAAGGCTTTGGACTCATGCGCCATTGTAAGTATTGAAGCCCCAAATAGCCCCCCAAGAAAAATCCGGGGAGCGCAATAAATGCATTCAGCGCCAGAGTTGAAATCCCACTTAAACCTTGACCTACCGTGCAGCCCATTGCTGCAACTCCACCAAATCCCATCAGTGCAGCACCCACAAGATGATTGGCTGTATCTTCCACACCTCGAAAGGCTTCCCAACGAAAACGCTTGCTGATGATGGCGCTGATCGCTGAACCCGCAATCATGCCTAATACGGCCACGATGCCAATGGTAAGCACTTTGGATTTATCGCTGGTGAACATCAACCAATCCAATGAATAAGCATACGGCGCCACAAATGAGAGACTTTCCATCCGACCTGAGTTAGTAACCAAGAAGGCCTCTTGCAAGGTATTGGGATCTTCCTCAAGGTGCGCAAAGTGCCCAGATACCCACCAAATCGCGGTGATTGCTAGGCCAACCCCTACTCCTGCCAAAAGATTCTCAACATTCCAAAACGATTTCTTCAAAAGCGCATAAGCGATAAAGGCACCACCAATACCAAGTGACAAAATCCAACGCAATTGCTCCTTGCCCATGCCTATACTCGCAGAGAGAACGCTGGGTAAATCCTGTGTGGTTTTGAGATTCAATACCACCTGATCGATGGAATTGGTTCTCAGGACCCCCAAAAATCCGCGCATGGTCATATAGGCAACCAGTCCCAACACAATGAAGACAACGATGGATTTGAGATTGCCGCTACCAATTCGAACCAGGGTTTTGCTGCCACATCCCGATGCCAGCACCATGCCGATCCCAAACAGAACGCTACCAATAAAGGTAGAAAGATAGAGTACGCGGTTACTGGTATAAAGCGATTTGGTGACATCAATCCAGCCAAGATGGGACATGAAGGCAACCCCCAAGATTGCGATACCAATGGCTAAACACCATTGGCGCATACGCGACCAATCCTCCATCAAAATGCCATCCGATACGGCACCAAGTGTGCAAAAGTTCGTGCGTTGCATGATGGCACCCAACGCGGCAGTGATCACAAAGGTAATCAGCAAAGCCTGAATACCCAGAGAGCGAATCTGCTCTGGTGATAAATCAGTCATGATGATTCCTAGGGTTTAAATTTGTAGTACTGCTGGTTGAGGTAAGCCACCACGTCTGCTTCATCCTCAGGGAATAGATCAAGGCGCAACTCAGTATTGCAACGTGCAACCATGACCTTCAAGCGATCCAACCCTTGGACCCTACGATCTTTGCGGGTGTAAATCAAGGTGCCATCGCCAAAGCCAGACTTCTCAGCGTGGCACTTGTAGCACTTGGTGTCTTCAATCTTCTTGCCATTGGCGAGGTTAGGCGCAGCCATGGCAGGCTGCGCGGCCAACCCAAAAAAAGCGCCAATCAGAACTGCTAGGGTCGCTAAAATCTTCATAGTCTCAAAATATAGTAATTTCAGAAACTGTGATTTTATCGGACTGAGTTAAAAAACTACAGCAAAATCATGGTTTTAGAAGCCAAAATCAAGATGATTCGGTAATACTAATATAAGTAAAAGTTATAAAGCAATGAGTCATTAAGGCCGAATATAGGCGTATTTATCCTTAAATTGCAGGTCAGCAATGCGCACCACGCCAGAAGGTGTGAACTCCGCATCAAGGATAAATTGGTCACGCTTGAGGTTGCGGTTGCGTAAGGTAATCTCACAAACCTCAAAGCGCACACCTCGTGACTTTAAGGCGGCAACCAGTGGCGCATACTCAGTGCCACTTTTATCCTTGCCACCCTCCATCAGGATATCAACCCCATTAGCGTGGGTCACGACAATAATTTTGGTCTGCGGTGAGACATCCAAGTGATTACGAATATTGCGCAAGCCCTTTAAACCCTGGGTGGCCGCATCATCGATGTGATAAACCACCTTCGTTGGTTCCGCGCTTGCTAGATTAGAACCAACTGACAAACTGACGGCTAGAAAGCCCATCAATACTGCGCGAATGAATGCTTTCATGCCACTCTCCTGTTGAAGGTACGACTAGATTGGGGCCATCCCCGGATTACCTTTGACGCCTTTAATGACGGGTTCATTCAACTTGACAGCCTTAATGGTTTTGACTTCCCGCAAATGCCGTGCCATGAGATCCCAAATGGCCTCACCACCCGCATTCTTTGCCTCTTCCGAGACCGGCGCCCAGCCAGCCACTTTATAGGTCTTGCCTGCCTCAATAAGGTTACCATTCAGACGCATCTCGGAGATACGCTTTCCAGCGCCACCCGCAGGATCAATCGTGTATTGCAAGCCCCCGACTCGAACCATATCACCACCCTGTTGGTAGTAAGGATCGGGGTTGAATAAGTTATCGGCAACGTCCTCTAAGACAGTCTTGATCATCTCGCCACTCATATTGGTAACCGTGGTGTAGGGATAGGTAATCGCCGTTTGATCGAGCAGATGTTCCATGGTGATGGACTCGCCGGGCAATAAGGAGGTGCCCCAACGAAAGCCCGGTGAGAATGAGATCTCCGCATTCTTTTGCTTTAACAGCCCGTCTAAGATCACTTGATCAAAACTACCATTGAAGTTACCACGGCGATACAAGAGACCATCAGTCACTGCGAGATTCTCGGCAAGCTTAGACTCATAAGGCGCCCGAATCTTCTTAATCAAGGCACTCATTCCTGAGTCTGCGGGTAATAAGTTCGAGAACACAGGCAAGAGTTTGTAGCGGAAGTCGGCAACCTTGCCACCCTTCACATCAAAATCCAAAACGCCTAAGAACTTACCATTCGATCCAGCGTTGGTAACTAAGGTGACGCCACCGGGATTTTTCACTTTAACGGGGGCTGGCACGCCATCGTGGGTATGGCCACCCATAATGGCATCAATGCCTCGCACTCGAGAGGCCATCTTTAAATCCACATCCATACCATTGTGCGAGAGCACCACAACCACTTTTGCACCCTTGGCGCGAGCCTCATCAACCACCTTTTGCATATTCTCTTCTTGAATACCAAAGGTCCAGTTGGGCGTGAAATAACGCGGGTTCGCAATCGGTGTGTATGGGAATGCCTGACCAACCACAGCGACCTGAACACCATTCATGGTCTTCATCGCATACGGTGCAAAGACCGCATCACCAAAGTCGGCAGTCTTAATGTTTTGAGCGACAAACGAGACCTTGCCACGGAAATCCTTCTCCACAATCTCCATGACGCGTTTCTCACCCAAGGTCATTTCCCAATGGGGGGTCATCACATCAACGCCCATGGCAAGACAGGCATCCACCATATCCTGACCGTTGGTCCATAGCGCAGTTCCTGAACCCTGCCAGGTATCACCACCATCGAGTAATAAAGCCCCAGGACGGTTAGCCTTGATTTGTTTGACCAAAGTGGCGAGATGAGCAAAGCCGCCCACCTTGCCATAGGTCTTCGCAGCCGACGCATAGTCCAAATACGTAAACGCATGGGCATCGCGCGTGCCTGGTTTCACCCCATAGAACTTCAATAGATATTCGCCCACTAAATGGGGTGGCTTGCCCTCTTGTGCACCAATGCCTAAGTTGACATTGGGCTCACGAAAGTAGATTGGGAGCAATTGCGCATGACAGTCGGTGAAGTGTAAGAAATGCACATTGCCAAACTTTGGCAGGTCATAAAACTTCTGTGCAGCACTTTGAGCATGAGAAAAATTGGACTGCAAGCTCATTCCGCCAGCCGACGCCACTGCAAGGGCTTGCAGAAACTCCCGTCTACTAAAAGACATACAACTCCTTCGTAATTGGATTACTGATTAACAGGAGAATTCGGGTCTAGTAACAGAGCCATCACGTCTTGCATTTGCTTCTCGGTCAATAAGTTGAAGTGACCAAAGCGCGGCATATTGCTGCACACGTTATAAGCCTTGGAGTTATAAATCCGATTCCAGGTATAGGTCACCACTTCTTTGTTGTAACCGCGTAACTTGCCATAGTTCCAGAGGCTTGGGCCAATGTTGCCATAGGAAAGCTCTGCTTTATTGATTTGATGGCAGTTATAGCAACCACCGCCATTCGCAGCATCAGGTTTATCGCTCCAAGTTGCACCACGACCACTTTGAGCAATGCGCTCACCGGCCTTCCAATCGCCGATGTATTTACCATCAGCCGGTTGCTTAATGGTTGCCATGTTGGCTTTCTCAATCGACTCGGCCTGCTTTGCATTACCCTTACCTGCTAACACTGCAGGATCCGAGCAATACTTTTGTGCAGCGTCTTGCTTTAATCGGTCAATCGAAGCAATTCCCTTCGATTGAAAACTATCCTTCATCATCTTGTCGAACTTTGCATCAGCAAATGCAGAGCCCATGGGTAACGCCAATAAAGTTGCTGCTGTAATTAGATATTTATTCTTCATGTTGTTCTCCAGCGATTAGCGTTTCAGACCAGGGGCAGCCATCTTGCCGCCATTTGCCATGACGGCCATATACATCGAGACCGCAATCGTGTCATCGGATATATAAATTGGCTCTGGGAAACGTTGCTGACGATAACAATCGTTCAAACGGTATTGCATGGTCCAAAAGGTACCACTTGATACGCGATAGGCTGGCCATGCACCCCAACCAAGTGCAGCGCCCTTTTGTTGGGTTAAATCAGGTAAATCTTGCAAACGAATCCGCTTACCAGGATCGGCGTGGCAAGATGCGCAGGAGAAATCCATCGGACCAGCTTGATAAAAGAATGACTTCTTACCGAGCTCGTACATTTCTTTTTCTTTAGGATGCTTCACTGAAACATTAATGGTTGATCCTTTGGAGTTGGCAACTACATAAGCTACTACAGCCTCGACATCTTTGCGCTTACCTTGGCCAAAATTACCGGCAATGATCTCCTTTGCATCAAAACCCTGCAGACGCTCCATGCAGGTCACGATACGCGACTCCAGATCTTGAACTTTGTTGGTGTCTTTAAAGTATTTCGGCAGCACCGCATAAACACCCTTCACTACACCGGGCCCTAAACCGAGATCGCATTTTTCAAGAGTGGCATTCTTGGGGCCCATGGCTTTTTTCCACAGTTCCTCACCAGCCATTTCATACAAATCAGAGGGATTGCCATCCGCAATCATGGCACGGTACTTCTCAATCTCAGCCGTTGGCGCACCAGCTGGTGCAGTAGAAGCTGCTGCCTGTGGAGCAGGTGCAGGTGCCGCTGCTTTCTTAGGCGGCTCAGGTGTGGTACAGGCTTGCAGAACAAATAG
>VGIH01000095.1 GCA_016867965.1 Betaproteobacteria bacterium
GGCATGGCTACTTTGTAGTTGACCGTAAAGACAGCACCCCAGGAAAACTGGTCTTCAATCGCAGCGTTGGTCTAAAAGACGGCTGGAAATAATTACAAAGTTTTTAGATAGTCTTTGACGCGAGGGTATTTCAGGGGGCGCTTGAGCTCGCCAAGCCGTTGATTACGAACTCGTCGTGACTCGGCCATAAATGACCACATCATGGGGCCAACCTGAGCACGCACTTCATCAGGCAGTAATCGCGGTGGCTTGGGTAAGCGCAGTGCACTTGCGACCTCATCAAAATAATCACCCATTTTTTGCTCACTACCATCGCATGCATTAATCACACGTTGTGGTTTACCGATAAATAACGCTGCACAAGTGAGACGTGCAAGATCATCGGCATGGATATGATTCGAGTAAGCGTCAAATGGTTCTTGTAATGCAGGGGTATTATTTTGTAGGCGCTCGATCGGTAAGCGATTGGGTCCGTAGATTCCAGGTACACGCAAAATGGTCAACACAACATCTTGCGAGGCTGCCCAATAGCGGAGTGTCTGTTCTGCATCAACGCGTCGCTTTGCCCGTGCACTAGTCGGTTGTAATTGACTGGTCTCATCCACAAAATCACCATTACGATTTCCGTAGACCCCGGTTGTACTAATGTAGACCAGGCGTCTGACAGATCGCCCTTGCTGGGATAAAATTTGCACTAGGTTGCGGGTACGTTGATCGAGCTCTCCATCTAACGGTGGTGGAGCCAGATGAACAACCGTTGTTGCCAGATGAGCAATTCGCCATAGAGTCTCTGGATGGTCAAGATTACCTTCGATAGGTGTGATCCCACACTTTCGAAGTTCGTTAAAACGCTCAGGACTTTTGCTTAATGCGAAGATCTTGGGTCGACCTTGCGATTGAGCGAGCGTATTTCCTTGTAGTTGCTGCGCAACCCGAATACCGATATCACCACATCCAATAATGAGGATGCGGGGACGACGAAATAGACTGGTTTTGGAAATCATAGAATTAACATCGTAATGATTTATTGGGAGAAGTGGAATTGCAGTACCAAGTAGAACTAAAAAAGAGTGGCAGAACATTCATGGTGGAAGAGGATGAGACTGTGCTGGAAGCGGCCATCCGCCAGGGCGTTCAACTACCCTATGGCTGCAAAAATGGTGCATGCGGATCATGTAAAGGCAAGGTTCTCGAAGGTCGAGTTGAGCATGGCGATCACAGTCAAAGTACCCTAAGCACCCTTGATAAAACCGCAGGGGTAAGCCTTTTATGCTGTGCCCACCCTCAATCCAATCTACTCATTGATGTTCGCGAAATTCATGGTGGAGGGGATATTCCTGTTCGCAAGGTGCCATGCCGGATTCAGACCATGACGTACCCAAGTGACGATGTTGCGATTCTTGAACTGCAACTACCGGCCAGTGAGCGTTTTCAGTTTTTAGCTGGTCAGTATTTGGAGTTTTTACTCAAAGAAAATAAACGCCGTGCGTATTCGATTGCCAGCGCCCCACATCAAGAAGGTCCGATTGAGTTACACATTCGCCATCTACCAGGGGGCCTCTTTACCGACCCCTTGTTTGGTCAAGCCGCAGATGGCAAATCAGTGAAAGAAAAGGATATCTTGCGTTTTGAAGGCCCCCAAGGAAGTTTTTTCTTACGTGAGGACACTCAGAAACCGATTATTTTCTTAGCATCCGGTACGGGCTTTGCGCCGATTAAGTCCATTTTGCTTCACATGCGTGAAAAGAAAATTGAGCGTACGATTCATTTCTATTGGGGTGGAAGACGCCCTAAAGATCTCTACATGGATGCTATTTGCCAGGAGTTTGCGAGTACGATGCCCCATTTTCATTACATCCCAGTCATTTCTGAAGCCAGGTCAGAAGATCATTGGACCGGTCGTACGGGCTTTGTCCATCGTGCTGTGATGGAAGATTTTCCAGATCTGAGTGCATTTCAGGTCTACGCGTGTGGTGCCCCCATTGTGATTACGTCGGCCCAAACGGACTTTATAAAACAATGTGGGCTGCCAGAGGATGAGTTTTATGCGGACTCATTCACTAGTGAAGCTGATCTGGCACACGCCTAATTCCATGATCTTTGGGCTGAATTCCCTTTTTACACCGATCTTTTGTATGATTGGGGTATGAATCAACTTTCAGATCCTCGTCCTGTTGACGCCCATTCGGTGATGTATATCACCAAGCGGCCTGACATCATCATGATGGAAGGCAAAGGCTCGTGGTTGATTGATCAAAATGGTAAGCGCTACTTGGATTTTCTCCAAGGATGGGCAGTAAATTGCCTAGGACACTGCAATCCTGGAATTATTTCAGCGCTTCATGTGCAATCCCAAAAATTGATTAACCCCAGTCCTGCGTTCTATAACGAACCCATGATTCGGCTATCTGATTTACTGACCAGTCATAGTTGCTTTAATAAGGTGTTTTTTGCCAACAGTGGAGCAGAGGCTAATGAAGGTGCCATCAAGCTCGCTCGGAAATGGGGCCAGATCCGCAAAGGCGGTGCCTATGAAATTATCACCTTTGATCATAGTTTTCATGGACGGACCTTAGCAACCATGAGCGCATCGGGTAAGCCTGGCTGGGATACCCTATTTGCCCCCCAGGTACCAGGCTTTCCTAAGGCTGATCTAAACGATATTGAATCGGTCAAGCGCTGCATCACCGATAAAACGGTTGCCGTCATGTTAGAACCAGTCCAAGGTGAAGGTGGCGTCATTCCTGCCGATGATGCCTTCATGAAAGAGCTACACCAACTAACTAAAGAACGTAATCTGTTGCTCATCGTTGATGAAGTGCAAGCTGGTTTTGGTAGAACCGGTAAATTATTTGCCTACCAACATTTTGGGATTGAGCCTGACATCATGACGCTTGGTAAAGGCATTGGTGGTGGTGTTCCTCTTGCAGCTCTTTTATGCACGGATGCGGTAGCCTGTTTTGTACCCGGCGATCAAGGGGGCACCTACAATGGCAATGCTTTAATGACCGCCGTAGGAATTAGTGTCATTGAGCAACTCATGGCTCCTGGGTTTTTGGACTCGGTGATTGAAAAGGGAAAACTCTTACAAAGTGAGCTACTTAAACTGTGCTCTGAATTTGGTTTACAAGGTGAGCGTGGCAAAGGTCTACTTCGGGCACTGATGCTTGGACGGCATATTGGCGCGTCTTTGGTTGAGCTAGCAAGAGAGCATGAACCTCAAGGCTTGTTGATCAATTCACCAAAACCCGATCTATTGCGCTTTATGCCTGCACTCAATGTCACCGAAGAGGAAATCCTGACGATGTGCACTACCCTAAGAGTTTTACTTAAAAAGCTAAGTTAAGTCGCACTCGTTTTCACATCAACGCCCAAATACGCTTCGCGCACTCGATCGTCGTTTAATAATTCATTCGCCGTGCCCGATAGGGTGATTACTCCACTTTCCAAGACATACGCACGATCTGCCATCGATAAGGCCAAGCGGGCATTCTGCTCGACAAGCAAAATCGTCATGCCGTGTTGATTAAGATTTTGAATCACCCCAAAAATAGTCTCGACCATGAGTGGTGCCAAGCCCATGGAGGGCTCATCCAATAACAGAAGCTTTGGCCTAGCCATCATGGCCCGAGCGATTGCCACCATTTGTTGCTCTCCACCAGATAGAGTGCCAGCCAGTTGGGATAAGCGCTCACGCAGCCGTGGAAAAGTTTCAAGCACCACTTCAAGGTCACGATCAATACTCTTCGCAGAGTGAGAACCTTGACGGACGTATGCTCCCATTTGTAGATTTTCTAAAATGGTCATCCTGGCAAATACGCCCCGGCCTTCTGGCACCAATCCAACCCCAAGCGCAGCTGCCTCATACGCTGGCTGACCCCCAATTGCGCTTCCTAAAAAATGGATGGATCCAGAACTGGGTTTCAAAAGACCAGCAATGACTTTCAGTGTCGTTGTTTTGCCAGCACCATTCGCACCGATCAAGGTCACCAACTCTCCAGAGTTGATATAAAAATCAATCCCCTTCACGGCAGCAATACCGCCATACGACAACTTCAGATTCCTGACCTCTAAAAGATGTGCAGTACTCATGCGACTGCTCCGCCCAAATAAGCCCGAATCACCTCAGGATGCCTACGAACCTCATTGGGCAACCCATCAGCGATAACTTTGCCATAATCAAGCACGGTTAAGTAATCGCAAATACTCATTACAAGATGCACATCGTGCTCAATGAGTAATACGGTTTTGCCATCATCACGAATTTTTAAAATTAGTTCTCTTAATTCCAACTTTTCACTTGCATTCATACCGGCAGCAGGCTCATCAAGAGCTAACAAAATGGGTTCGGTGGCCAATGCGCGAGCAATTTCAAGGCGTCGTTGGTACCCATAGGATAAATTTTTAGCCTTATGCTGTGTGTAGTCTTGTAAGCCAACATACTCGAGGAAAGCAAGCGATTTTTCGCGGATCACACGTTCTTCGCGTCGATTCGATTGCGTACCTAAAATGGCGCCCAATACACCAATCGACGAGCGGCAATCGCAGCCCACCATAACATTCTCCAATGCGGTCATCTCTTTAAATAAACGAATGTTTTGGAAGGTTCTAGCAATACCAGCCTGGGTGACCTGAGAGACCGAATGAGGGGAATACGGACGACCCTGTAGTTCAAACTCACCCTGATCAGCCGGGTATAAGCCGGTAATTACATTAAAGAAAGTGGTCTTACCAGCCCCGTTAGGACCAATGAGTCCTGCAATGGTCCCGGTACGGACACGAAGACCGACATCATCAAGCGCTTGGATGCCTCCAAAGCGTTTTGATACTCCGTAAATTTTTAAGAGATCGCTCATCCGTGTGCTGCTTTCAGGGCATCCGGCTTTTGCCAAATGCCATTAGGTCGGTACAGCATGATGAGGATTAGGGCCAAGCCATAGAGTAGTTGACGAATAATTTCAGTATCAACAAGGACCGATCCAAAGACAAACTGCTGAATGGGGGCTGCAATACTGCGTAATAGCTCAGGAAAAACCGCTAGCAAGATCGCCCCAAGAATCACGCCAGGGATATGACCCATCCCACCCATGACAACCATCGCTAGAACCACAATGGATTCCCACAAGGTAAACGACTCTGGCGATACAAAGCCCTGAAAGGCAGCAAACAATACTCCTGCGGCACCAGCAAAACTTGCGCCAATTGCAAATGCAAGCAACTTCATATTACGGGTCTCAATCCCCATCGCCTCAGCGGCTACCTCATCCTCACGGATTGCTACCCATGCACGGCCAATTCGGGAATGCTCTAAACGCGAACAGACAATCGCAACTAAGACGGCGAGGATTAAGAAAAAATAGAAGAGTAAGTACAGGGAAGGGATCTGTAGACCCCAGATACTAATTGGCTTTGAGAGATTGATACCAAAGAGCTCGATTGGATGAATGCTACCAATCCCTTTAGGCCCATTCGTGAGATTAAGGGGGCGATCTAAATTATTTAAAAAAATCCGAATAATCTCCCCAAAGCCTAGGGTCACAATTGCTAAATAATCGCCCCGTAACTTAAGAGTCGGAAATCCGAGTAGCACTCCGAATATCGCAGCCAAGACAAATGAGATGATGAGCGCGCCCCACAGTGGGAAATGAAGGCCCGTAGGAAAAATGGCGGCAATCGCAGGAAATTGGGTGGTGAGATGGGGTGAGGCGAGTAAGGCATAACTATATGCACCTACGGCATAAAAAGCGATGTAACCCAAATCCAGTAACCCAGCAAAACCGATCACCACATTAAGGCCTAATGCAAGAACGATATAAAGCAACGCGAAGTCTAAAACCCGTACCCAATAGTTGCCACCAATCGAACCGACGATCCATGGAAGAGCTAATAATACGATCGCGCTTACGATCCAAAATCGTTGTCGGTCGCGTTTGGACGCTTGATGAAAAAGTTGCTTAAGCACGATCAGAGACCCGCTCGCCCAATAAACCCCGCGGTCTAAATACCAAGACCAAGATTAGGACCATAAAAGCAAAGATATCTTGATAGTTGGATCCCAATAGACCACCGGTCCAATCGCTGATGTATCCAGCCCCAATCGCCTCAATCAAACCAAGCAACAGTCCGCCCAACATCGCCCCTTGAATATTGCCAATCCCCCCTAATACTGCCGCAGTGAACGCTTTTAATCCTGGAATAAATCCCATTGAGAAATGGACGTTACCGTAGTTAGTGGCCATCATGATGCCGGCTAGGGCAGCAAGCGCACCACCCAACATAAACGTGATGGAAATCACCCGATTGGGATTAACGCCCATTAGCGCAGCTACATTAGGTTGCTCGGCGGTTGCGCGCATTGCCCGCCCGAGTTTAGTTTTTTGCACAATCAGAAGTAATAAAGCCATTACCGAAAAGGATGTAGCAATAATCACGATTTCTTTCCCCGTGATCGTTGCCCCAGAACCAAAAAGATCGATCGGTGTTGAAGGTAATAGCTGTGGATAGGTCATGGGATTGCGCGACCAAATGATCATCGCCAAGGTCTGCAATAAAACAGAAACACCAATTGCAGAAATTAATGGTGCCAAGCGGGGTGCATGACGCAAAGGACGATAAGCAAAACGCTCGATTAAATAGCTCACCGATGCACACACCCCCATGGTCATCAACAAAACCAGAACCAATAGCACCCATGGTG
>VGIH01000096.1 GCA_016867965.1 Betaproteobacteria bacterium
GTTAATGAACTCATTGGAAGCAGTACTGCAGATAATAAAAGGACGATGAAGCGTTTGGTCATGATGCGAAAGTCAGCTCAATTGAGAACCTTATAGCCTCGACCCACCAGGCATTTTTTGACAATGGCCTCTTGCGACTCATTGCCCTTATAGGCGCCACCCGCACCGCCGATCACAGCACCCGCTCCTGCAGCCTGAACAATATCCGTTCGATTGCCACCGGTAACTAGCCCTAATAATCCACCAACAACAGCGCCTGCTCCTGCACCTTTGGCGGCCGTACCACCCATGCCACCCGCTTCTTTAGCATAGTTTTGGCATTCGGCAAGATCTTTCTCGTAGCGCCCCTCATTCACACCCTTCATATCCACAATCGGACGCACATCCGCGCCTGCACAGGCGCCTAGTAGCAATACCATTAGAGTCAATAAATACGGTCTAGAATCGCGATAATTCAAGAAATTACCTCCTGAAATGATTTAATCAAAGGCTATCAAGATCGTCAAGGTTTGAAGTGTTCAATCCCAAATCGGCCATCCTCGATGCATTTCAAGCCCTGCGGATTCCGTTGATAGAGATAAACCCAGGCGGTTTGCCATTCAGACTGGTAAATGAACTCGACCGAGCGTAATACGCGCTGATATTCATGGGGGCTAGGGTCGTTTGGTGAGCATTCCTCATAACGATCAATTTCGGTCAGTAGAAGCTCCGTATCGAGTTGCCAGAGCTCTCCATAAACCCAGCTTTCTGAAGCATTGGCATGATGATTCGATCGATCGGTAGCGCCTGGGTACCACGTTACTTGATAGAGTATTCCTGGCATTCGGGCTGGACCCAAACAGCGAGCCTTCGCATGCAAATGTTTGGCATTGGGATGGTCAAAAGGGCTCATCAAGGTCCCATAGACAAATAATAAATCGGTACTCATGATCGCTTTACATGGAAACCCTAATAGGAGGAAGTTAAAAGCCTATTCACAATCAAAATATTAATTGATGGATAGGGTGCACGAGAATGAAAACCGTTAGTCAGCTATTGGCCGAAAAAAATCACCGGATCGAAACCATTGCTCCGAACATGCCGGTGTTTGATGCCCTAAAACTCATGTTAGAGAAAGATGTTGGCTCACTGCTGGTTATTGAATTTGGCGGACTTGTCGGAATTTTCACAGAGCGTGACTACGCCCGTAAATTGGTCTTGCAAGGAAAAAGCTCACAAAATACCTTAGTGCGGGATGTGATGAGCACCAAACTAAGTACAGTTAAGCCAGAAGATACCCTTGATTACTGCATGCAGCTCGTGACCGAGAAGCGGATTCGCCATCTTCCAGTGTTAGATGGCAAACGCTTAATTGGCATGCTATCGATTGGCGATTTAGTTAAAGCCGCACTCGCGGAGCAAGCTGCTACGATCGCTCAACTTGAGGCCTATATTAATTCTTAAAGGTCCATTTCTTTAAATACATCCTTGGCAGTACGAAAGCTATCAATCGCTGCCGGCACCCCACAATAAATGGCCGATTGCAAAAAGATCTCGGCGATTTCGTCTTTACTTAAACCATTGTTAATGGCACCCTTGACGTGCAGTTTGAGCTCATGGGGTCGATTTAAGGCGGTGAGCATCGCCAGGTTAACAATGCTTCGGGTCTTACGATCAAGGCCGGGACGGTTCCAGATTTCATTCCAGCAGTATTCTGTCACTAATTCTTGGAGCGGTAAGTTAAAGTCATCGGCATTGCGGATTGCTTGATCCACATACTCAGCACCGAGTACCTCACGACGGGTTTTTAATCCCTTTTCAAAAGCATCACGATTCATGGCTGTCTCCTTAGTCATTTACTAAACAGCAGTATAGTTATAGGCATGGATCATCGTTCGATTCTTATCATGATAATCATGGCTTTGGGCCTGTCTGCCTGCGGAACCCCTCAAAGCGGCTTTCGGGTAGTTAACCAATCAGACGGCATGATCGGGGTGCAAGCCGTAAAGGGTGCCAAAGAAATTGAGGCACAAGAGCTTGCTACTAAAGAATGTAAAAAGAATGGAAAATCCGTCGCCCGAATTTCAGAAGCGCGTAGCACCCATAACGATAATTTTCCAATGATTTATATATACCAATGCCTAAACTAGTTACAGATTGCCTAGTAGCCTGAACGAATGTCTATTTACACGCATACCCAAACCATTCCTCTATTTCCACTTGGTACCACCTTGTTTCCTGATGGCATCATGCTGCTCAAAATCTTCGAGGTGCGCTACTTAGATATGGTGAAGCAGTGTGTGCGTGAGGGTTCTGGCTTTGGTGTTGTAACACTGAACGGCGGGGATGAGGTGCGCATGCCTGGACAAGAGGTCAGTTTTAATTCGGTCGGAACCTATGCCCGCATCAAAGAGTTTGATCCAGTTCAACCCAGTCTTTTCATGATTCAATGCCATGGTGAACAACGCTTTCGTGTCAAAACCAGCGAGACCAAACGCAATGGCTTGATTGTTGCTGATGTTGATTTCATCGAAGACGATGCCTTTATGGAGGTCCCTGAAGATCTAAAAATGACCTCAACCGTATTAGGGAAGGTCATACAGTCCTTTAAAGAACAGGGCGCCGCCCTTGGGAAAGAGCTGCCGTTTAGTAAACCCTATCGCTTTAACGAATGCGGCTGGGTCGCCAATCGATGGTGTGAGCTCTTGCAGTTAAGCCCTGGTCAAAAGCAATTTTTCCTAGAACAAGAGAGCCCGCGCCTTCGTCTGGATCTCATTCATGAATTACTCGAAGAGATGGGTGTTTATAAAGCTGTGAAGTAATCATGAACTATTCCTATGAATGTTCGGTCTGTGGGAACGCTCGGCCTGTAACTGGCGAATGCCCATTTTGCAATACGATGATTGCGCCTCTTGCCCATTCCGATACCGATGTTATTAATTTGGAACTTGATGGCCCCACAAGCGAAGAAGCCCTCGATCAGCTAACGCATTACATTCGGGCAGCGAGTGAGGCTCAAATTAGAGCCTTAGTTGTGATTCATGGTTATGGCTCGAGCGGTAAGGGTGGCAATATACGCAAAAAAGTTCGTGAGGCCTTGGAACACAATTTTTTTGCCGACCGCGTGAGCGAGTATTATCACGGTGAAGATCTCAGGCATCAATCTGATTTGTACCGAGACGTGATTAAACGACGTCCTGGACTCAAAAAGCACTTCAAATTGTTCAAAGAAGGTAATGCCGGAATCACCTTATTAATGATGCACTCACCATCCTAAGAGCGATGCCTAAATATTGGTCGACAAGTGGTTTTGATACCCTAAATATGAATTCTGATCATCATCTCGTGGTGACGGATGATTTTCTTAGAACTTATCTTGCACGCCCCGAGCTGAGCCTAATTTCCCAGTCCTGCACCCAGGAGCGCGCCATTCATCAGCGCCTATTGAATTCGCCACGCGAAGAAATTAGCCAAGCCGAGATTCAGAAAATCGCGGATACCGATGTGCAGGCTAACTATGAAATTTGGTTTCGGTATCGAGCTAAATTATTAGCCGCAAGCTCCCTTGAGCACTTTTACATGAGCTTGTTCCAAGGAAAGGGCGTGGACGTACCCCCTTTATTTGTGAGTCAGCTCACCCAAATTTTCCTTCGGCATATATTGGGTGAGAACCCTGACCCTTACGAACTAAGGATGGCAGAGTTCTTCTTTCGCACTCAAAAGGTCAGCATTCTGGAGGGCGGCGTTTTGATGGCAGCTGATCACGAAACGATCGAGCGAAATGCAGAGGCTTCTGACTTTGGCAATATTGTGGATCTTCTGAAGAACCAATCGTTAGCGGCACGCACTATCGACTTGGATGTATTACATCCTGACAATGCCAAATCCTATTGGGGGCGAGATGAGTTCTTTGATTTTGCAGTTCAGCTCAATTTTGACCAGCCCGCATTACCCGCCTTAGCGCGTCTTCTTGAAAAATGGATCAAGCACTTTTTGGGGATTGACACGAGCATTACCCCAATCAAGGAGATCTCTGACTCTAAATGGATTTGGCATGTTGGCTTAGACGCCGCTGCGACGGAGATTCTCAATGGCCTCTACCAAGAGCAAAGTCTCGATGAAAGCGTACTGAACCGCTTAATTTGCCTCTTTAAGCTCGAATTTAAGGACCTGAGCCCAGTGCTTAGCCAGGTTCGAGGCAAACCCGTGTATTTGGGTCTTGCGATGAACGATCAGTCTCAGATTAAGCTTAAGCCCCAGAACCTCCTATTTAACCTTCCCTTAAGCCATGTTTCTTAAGCATTTTTTTCTAGTGACTCTGTTGCAACGCAATAAGATTTAGGGTATACTTTTAGGTATAAACCCTTAGGAGAAGAAAATGACAAGAAATACCTTTAAACCAACCTTAGCTGGAAGTTCCATTGGACTTGCCGCTGGATCAAGCACCGGAACGCTGGCTGCTATCCTCAAAACATTGCGTATGATTGGCAGTGCCTGGGAAGAATCAAGAGTGGAATATAAAAAGCGAGCCATCTTGGGTGGCGGTTGGGAATAATTGAAATCAGTCCGTATTGACTTTGTATCGGATATCGCCTGTCCATGGTGTGCAATTGGTTTGACTGCCCTAGAGCAGGCAGTCGACCAAGTGTCCGATCGAGTATCGGTAGAGATTCATACTCAGCCCTTTGAATTAAACCCGCAGATGCCCCAAGGCGGACGGGATGTATTTGAGTATCTCTCAGAAAAATACGGTAACCCGATTTCGCAAGTCAAGATCAATCAGGAACGAATTTATCAACGCGCTGCAGAAATCGGATTTACCTTTCATCCAGAAGGGCGCAAACGAGTCTATAACACTTTTAATGGCCATCGACTCTTGCATTGGGCGGGCGAGGAATTTGATGCAGCCGCGCAATTGCGGTTAAAGAAGGCGCTGTTTCATACCTACTTTACTTTGGCAGTCAGTATGGATGAGCCCCAACATCTACTAGACGCCGTAGCACGCGCAAACCTGCCAGTCTCACGGGCGCAAGCTGTGATCGAGAGCGATGAATTTTCTCAGGCAGTGCGAGACATCGAGCAGCAGTATGGGCAACTCGGAATTAGCTCCGTACCGGCAGTGATCTTTAATCAACGCCATCTCATTTCAGGGGCGCAAGCACCCGAGGTATTTGCGCAAGCCATTCTCGAGTACGCAGACTAAACGCGTTATTCCTTGATATTGTTCTGGATCACAAACTTACCCCAGACCCCAATTTGTTTTGCTACAAAAGCATTTGCAGTGTCGGGATTGAGACTAAGAATTTGGATGCCCTGAGTTTTTAGCTTCTCAGCAACCGCTGGAGTTTTGAGCGCTTTATCCACTGCCTTGTACATCGCATTCACAACGGCTGGTGGTGTTTTTGCTGGAGCAATTACTGCCCACCAGGCTGGTGCCTCAAATCCTGGATAGCCACTTTCAGCCAAGGTAGGAACGTTTGGCATATCAGCGGTCCGTTTTGCTGTTGTTACTGCCAACGGAATTAAGCCACCGTTATCGGCATGCGGCTTAATGAGGAACATACTGCCAACAACTAGAGGGATTTGGCCAGCAAGCCCATCTTGCACCATCGGGCCGCCACCGCGATAGGGGGCATGCACCCAATCAACCCCGGTTTTCTTGGCAAAGTCGGCAATCGCTAAATGCCCCAAGCTACCAATACCAATTGATCCATACGTAAATGGTTTCTTCGCCCTCGATTCAGCCATCAGTTGCTTCATGCTTGTAATTCCAGACTTCTTGCTGGCGGCCAAAACCATGGGTGAGGTCCCAATCAGATTGACAGTCACTAAATCGCGAAGCGTGTCATACGGCAAATTGTCTTTAAGGGATGGATTAACACCATGGGTATCAAACACTAGCCCAAAGGTATAGCCGTCGGCCGGTGCTCGTGCCACGGCGGTTGTACCAATGACCCCCGAGGCGCCACCAATATTTTCAACCACTATATTCTGTTTGAGTTCTGCTTGTAAGACGGGGGCCAGTATGCGGGCCACCTGATCCACAGAGCCACCCGGAGGAAAGACGGCAATCATCTTGATGGGTCGTTGCGTTGGCCAATTACCAAGGTCACTTTGTGCCATGGTGGGGGCAGCAAAACCAACGGCAATCAATAGAGTAGTAAGGATTCGAATCAGGGAAGCCATAGCGTCTCCAAAAAGTAAAATGAATACATCATACTGGATTTGAAATGCCGTGAAACGGCAATACAATGAACGTACACCATGATTAATCCTATTCAAATATTTCCCAGAAAAGAGCCCGCCGACTTAGGCATTCATGCGCTGCGGGGTATGCCATCCACAGTCATCAGCGATATGCTGGGACGAACGCTGGTTGCCAAAGGCATTCTCCCCATTCATCGAGCACCGATGTCGGTTTGCGGTAATGCTTTCACAATTAAAGTACGCGCTGCAGATAAC
>VGIH01000097.1 GCA_016867965.1 Betaproteobacteria bacterium
CAAACTAAAGTTTACGATCGAGCTAATGAACCTTGTCGGGTGTGCAAAACACCGATTCGGCAAATTACCCAGAATCAGCGCTCGACCTATTATTGTCCTCGGTGTCAGAAACGATAGGTATGGGATTTCGTTTCTCCCAAGCTTTAATTCGTTGGTCAAAGCAATACGGTCGTCAAGGTCTGCCCTGGCAAGGTCACAAAGACCCATACGCAATTTGGGTTTCGGAGATTATGTTGCAACAGACTCAGGTTAGCACGGTGATGGAGCGGTACCCACTTTTTATGCGTCAATTTCCAACGGTTAAAGCGCTGGCAACCGCAGATCTAGATGCAGTCATGGCCTTGTGGAGCGGGTTAGGATATTACTCGCGTGCGCGCAATCTTCATCAGTGCGCACAACAGATCATGGAAAAGTATTCGGGGAAATTTCCCAATACAGTCCAAGAGCTTGAGACATTACCCGGGATTGGCCGATCCACGGCAGGGGCGATTACTGCCTTTGCTTTTGAGGAGCGTGCTCCAATCCTAGATGCCAATGTGAAGCGGGTCATCAGCCGTTTCTTTGGCGTTACTGGTAATCAACAAAACCATAAGACAGTGCAATTGCTTTGGGAGCATGCAATAGCCATTCTTCCTAAGTCAAAGTCTCAAATGCCCCTATATACACAAGCGCTAATGGACTTTGGTGCTACTTGGTGCACTCCGAAGACTGCCAAATGCCAAAGTCAGGACCAGTCGTGCCCAATGATGAGGGAGTGCAAAGCATATGAACTTGGTCAGGTGGATCGCATTCCAGCAAAAACGAAGAAAAAGCAGTCTCCAACGTTCACAACCCATATCTTTCTGTTTCGATATCAGGATGAGATATTGCTTGAGAGGCGACCCCCAAAAGCGATTTGGGGTAGCCTTTATTCTTTGATCGAGACCCCTTGGGAGCCTTTAGGTGAAAAGATAATTCACCCGAAATCGATTGATGTCAAAGACTTACTTTATCAAACTTGCCTTGCAAACCATCTATCCAAAAACGACATGGACTCGATCGCTTCAATTGAAGAGAGCCATGCAATCGAGCATATTTTTAGTCATCGACGGCTACGAATGCAACCTTGGATTATTTATCTCAAGAGGAAATGGTCATGTAGAAGCGCTGCGCTCGATTGGATTTGGATAAGCCAATTAAAGGAGTATGGCCTGCCTCAGCCAATCCGGGTCTTTTTAGAATCCAGTTCGCGATGACGCTCTAAGACATATACGTTTTTGATCGCCGCCTGAGAGAAAAATTTATTTAATTGATGTACGAGGTAAACCGATCGGTGTTGCCCGCCTGTGCAACCAACCGCTACCGTGAGATAGCTACGACCATCTTTCAAATAGTGCGGTAACCATTTTTGGATATGCGACTCTATATCGGTCAGCATTTGTGAGACTTCAGGAAACTGACACAAATAGTCAGCAACCGCTTGATTTAAGCCAGTTTGGTCGCGTAGGGGTGTTTCGTAGTGTGGATTTGGGAGGCAGCGAACATCAAAAACAATATCTGCTTCACTGGGTACGCCGCCTTTGAACGCAAAGGACTCAAATATCAGCGCTAGACCAATGGGCCGCTCTTTTAATTGATCGGCAATCCAATGACGCAGCGTGTGGGCTGGAATGCACCCAGTATCAATTTGTTGAGCTTCATTGGACAAAGGAGCAAGCAACTCCCGCTCTTTTTCAATCGCATCAATTAAGGTGGTCGATTGCGTGGGGTGTGAGAGTGGGTGACGGCGGCGCGTTTCTGAGAAGCGCTGGACTAAGGTATTGGTATCTGCATTTAAAAATAAGACATCAACCTGATGTTGATGACGTAGCTTTTTTAGAAGTGCAGGTAACTCAGATATGGACGTACCTCGTCTAGCATCAACCGCAATCGCAATATGCTGACGTTGCTCGCTTTCCATGGTCTTTACCAATTGCTCAATTAATGACACCGGTAAGTTATCAACGCAATCGTAACCAGCATCCTCAAAAGCACGCAAGGCTACTGATTTTCCAGAACCGGAGATGCCCGTAATGAGTTGGATGCGCATTTTATAAAAGACGGCCTTGGGATTTATTATGTTCGCTATCAAGATTCATTTGATTGCGTTGGCGCTCAATAAAGTCCTTTAGCGTATCAATGCCTCTCAGTTGCAAAATCGTATTGCGAACAGCAGCTTCAACAAGAACGGCTAAGTTTCGTCCAGCAGCCACCTGAATTTTCACGGTCCGAATCGGAATATCGAGAACCTCGACAAACTGAGACTCAATTGGTAAGCGTTCGAACTCTCCATCATTTCGACGAACCAATTGCACAATTAAGCGGAGTTTCAACTTCCGTCGAACTGCTGTTTCGCCGAAGATTGTCCGAATGTCCAATAATCCAAGACCCCGAACTTCGAGCAAGTCGCGCAAAATCTCAGGGCAACGACCCTCAATATAGTCGGGTCCAAGCCGTGTAAAGTCAACCGCATCATCGGCTACTAAACCATGGCCGCGAGAAATTAATTCCAGACCAAGTTCGCTCTTCCCTAAGCCAGATTCACCAGTGATTAAGACGCCAAGGCCTAAGATATCCATAAAAACGCCATGCATCGTTATGCAAGGTGCCCCAATCTTGGTTAGGTAAAACCGGAGGTGGTCAATCACCTCCGCAGCAGAAGTATTGGTAGCAAAGAGGGGTGTGGAGGAACGTTGGCAATAGAGTTGCAATTCTTCATCTGCTTTGCAGCCATCAGCCACAATGATGCAGGGTGGATTACTGGCGATCAAAGAGGAGATTTGGGTTTGACGTTCAGCACTTGGTAGTTTGGCGTGGTAGTCAATCTCTTGGTTCCCAAAGATCTGTATTCGGCTTGGATGGATCATATTCAAGTGACCAACCAAATCCGAAGAAGCTGCAGCAGATCGAACAGCATCTGCATTAAATTTTCGGTCTGCACCCTCTAGACCACTGATCCAAGACAGCTTTAAATCCCCAATATTCTCATCAAAGATCTGTTGAGCTGTGACGTCTTCAAGTAAGAGCTGCTGGCTCATTGCAAAGCCTCCCAATCGCAAATTAAGTCTCTTACTTTCTCAGGATCGGTCTCGTTTTGCAACTGGTCACGTGTTTGGGGATTGGTGAGGAGCTGAGCAAAGACCGCCAGGATTTCAAGATGCTCTTGGGTTGCTTTCTCTGGGACTAGGAGAAAAATAAGAAGTGAAACGGGTTTGCCATCGGGGGCTCCAAACTCAATTGGGGTTTGGAGCTTAAAAACAGCCGCACACGGTTCCTCCAAGCCTTTAATCCGCCCATGGGGAATTGCCACACCAAATCCAAGTCCGGTTGAGCCCATGGCCTCCCGGGCATTCAAGAAACTTAACACGATGTCGGATGGAATTTGAAGTTTGGTCGCAAAAAACTGACCAGCATTTTCGAATGCCTGCGCTCTGTTAGACGCTTGCGCATTCAAATTAATGCTGTCAGTAGTGATTAGGCGACTAAGTACATTCATGACCCCCTGATTATAGGGGTCAATACACTAACTTTACTGCAGATGTTTATCGTGATGATGGTCCTGAATTCGTTCTTTGTGCTTAATGACTTGTCGATCCAGTTTGTCGATAACGGCATCCATCGCATGATACAAATCCTCATGGTGGGCCTGAGCAAATAATTCTTTACCCTTTAAGTGCAGTGTTAATTCAGCCGTTTGTCTTAGTCCCTTTTCTTTCGCTTTATCAACCATAAGAAATGCTGAGGCATCAATCACATGATCAAAATGCTTTCGAATTCGTTCAAGACGATTTTCTAAGTGATCACGAATACCTGGAGTAACTTCGAGATGACGGCTGTTGATGCGTAAATTCATTAAAAACCTCCATAGTGAAAAGCTACAAAGATGATTGATTAAAAATAATGAAGATATAAAGCGTTTTTAAGTGAAGGTAATGGTCCTTTGAAAAAAGAGGATTAAAAAATCTGTTGCTAAATACATACTCTTTAATTAGGTTATCAGCGATTTGATTTAAAACCAATCAATTCAATAAAAACCTTATGTGAGAGTACGATTTATTGCTGCGCAGTATTTTTTGTAAAGTTTTTTACCAACAAAAGCAATAGCTTACATGCGGAAGTTTTCACCCAAATAAACCCTTCGAACCGCATCATTTTGGATAATCTCATCCGGTTTACCTGCAGCCAGGACACTACCTTCGCTAATGATGTAGGCGTGGTCGCAAATGCCAAGCGTCTCGCGCACATTGTGATCAGTGATAAGAACCCCGATTTGGCGGTCTCTTAGAAAACGGACAATCCGCTGAATTTCGCCAACAGCAATTGGATCAACGCCAGCAAACGGCTCATCGAGCAGAATAAATTTAGGAGAAGAGGCAAGCGCCCTGGCAATTTCAACCCGCCGTCTTTCTCCCCCGGACAGAGAAAGAGCTGGATTATTACGTAAGTGACTAATTTGTAATTCGCCAAGTAACTCGTCTAAACGAGTCTGAATTTGCTTTTTGCTTAGCGGCTTGCCACTGGTTTCTTGAAGCTCTAGTACTGCTTGTATGTTTTCTGCCACATTCAGTTTACGAAAAACAGAAGCTTCTTGCGGTAAGTAGGACAGACCCATTCGGGCACGTTGGTGGATGGGAAGATGGCTGATTTTCTTTTGATTTAAACGAATATCACCACCATCGAGCGGCACTAAGCCAACAATCATGTAAAACGAAGTTGTTTTGCCAGCACCATTAGGGCCCAATAAGCCGACCACCTCCCCACTCGCTACCTCAATGCTCACATCGCGAACAACTGTGCGAGAGCCATAACGCTTTTGAAGCGATACCGCTTGAAGAACGGAAGGCGATGCGGACACCATCCTATTTCACAACCACTTTCTTTCTGGGAGCCAAGATCGCTCTTGATTGCGGGGGGCGACTTAGATCCAATTTTTGTGGTTTGATCTGATAACTTTCTTTGACATCTTCATATTCGATCTGCCAGCCTTGGAGTTGATCGAGCATTTGCATATTGAGTAAGCGCTTGACGGTAGCGTTACCAACTAACAAAAGCCTTTCCTTCTTATCATCATAAAGAATATCTTTGGCGATGCCTTGCATAAACTCATCTTGTAGCGTTTCGCGACGTTGGCGCATTGAGGCTGGTAAATTAGTCTTTCCGTTTAGATCAATCATTTGATAGCCTTCTGGGGTGACTAGGACAAAGCCACGCTCACCTGTTCCGACCATGCTGCCGCGCACTAGAAGAACATCACCGGTTAGGGTATATTTTTGCTTTACATCATCAAGATCAACTTGATCGGCATTAATAATGAGAGGCTTGTCTCGATCAGCCTGATTGGCTTTTGCAGACATTGGTAGTGCACTAAGAGCAAGGATAAAAATCAGGATTCTCAATTACGACCCTTTTGCTCGGTAGGCTCAATTCGACCGCGCACCTGTCCTTTAAGGCTGGCGCTGTGATCGACATTATTGAATGTTCCACCACCACTTGAATTCATGATCGACATTCCCTGTTGAAGCTCTAACGGTTTATCGGTACGCACAATATCATCATTAATTAAAACTTGGAAGTAGCTTGAGCGGGCCAGTAATTGGGGTGCAGCCTTGCGATCCCCCAAAGCTTCTTGAGCTGGACGAAAAATTTCACCATTCTCATACAGATCCAATATCGTTAAATCACCATCAATATGGCCGCGCTCAGCACGAACCGTAACAGGCGCACCCAGATCTTGAAAGATGCGAATCCGTGGGCGCTCTAGATCAATCGAGGCATCGTCTTCATAGTGAATCAGTTTTCTTCCTAGAACACGGTATTTTGTTTGCCCTTGCTCATTGAGATTCGATAGACTTGCATTTTTGAGAATGTAATCAGGCACGTGTTGTGGCACGCGTGCCAGTGCAAGTGACTCTGGCGGCGCATTCCGTTTAACCAGCCAGAAAGTAGCTAAGGTTAGCGAGCCCATCAGTAAAAATGGGAGCACACGCAATAAACCGCGTACGATCCATAAATAAATAATGTGCCGAGAAAGTCTCATAAAGAGTGTGTATTAACCTTTGGCTTTGGCTAGTAGCGAATCGTAATGCCCTTGGGCTTTAAGGATTAAATCGCACGCTTCACGAACGGCACCAGAGCCACCTTTGGCCTGAGTGACATAGTGGGCAGCTTGACGAACGGCCTCATGTGCTTGAGCAGGAGCAATCCGCAAGCCCGCAGATTGCATGATCGACAAGTCAGGCCAATCATCTCCCATCACTGCCAAGTCGATGGCAGGATTAAATGGAACTCGTTGTTGTAATTC
>VGIH01000098.1 GCA_016867965.1 Betaproteobacteria bacterium
GCATCTAACGGGCAATTAGCCCAATTGAGGAAAAACGATGAACGACAACAACCAAAAAGATATTAAAAACATTGAGCATCGGATTGAGTCCTGGCTCATTCCGACTGGTAATCTCTTTGTTTCCTTATTTCATCGAATTGCCCTGTTTGCGATCGGAGCGGCTACGGTTTGGGCAGCCGGGATGAGTTTCTTTGAAATGATGCAAAAGCCCTATGCTTCGGTCCAAGATTTACTTCTTCTCTTTATTTATTTAGAAATTGGTGCGATGGTCGGAATTTACTTTAAGACCAATCACATGCCTGTACGTTTCTTAATCTACATTGCCATCACTGCGGTGACCCGTCTCATCATTGATCTGGTCGGCACGAAGCATGAAGCGAATATGGGGATCTTGCTCATGGGCCTAACCATTTTGGTCTTAGCGCTCGCTAATGCACTGGTTCGCTATGCTTCCAATAAATTTCCGAGTAAGCCCGATCAACACGGCGGAGAATAAATGTGAGTCCTGCCGAGCGGCAAACGCGAGTTGATTTAGCGGCCTGCTACCGCTTATGTGCGTTTGAAGCTTGGGATGATCTCATTTATACGCACATCTCAGCGACCGTTCCGGGGGAACCCAATCATTACCTCATCAATCCTTTTGGCTATCAGTTTGATGAAATCACCGCATCCAATTTAGTGAAGGTCAATACCAAGGGTGAAATTGTGGATTCCAACTCACCCTACCGCGTCAATCCCACCGGCTTTGCGATTCATGGGGCAGTGCATCGCGCCCGCCCTGATGCAAACTGCGTCATGCATCTGCATAACACTGCTGGGATTGCGGTATCCGCTCAAGAAAATGGATTATTGCCGCTCTCGCAACATGCCATGCGCTTTATGGGGCATTTGGCATATCACGATTATGAAGGTGTTGCATTGACAGAGTCCGAAGGAAAGCGTTTGACCGAATCCCTTGGTAAGCACCCTGCCATACTTTTACGCAATCACGGCACACTCACTGTGGGTCGTACCATCGGTGAAGCGTATGTGGTCATGGCCACTTTGGTTAAAGCCTGCGAAATCCAAATTGCGGCGCTCTCAAGCGATCAACTGCATCTACCTAAGCAGAGTGTGATCCAGAAAGCAGCAGATGAATTGCATGATCAAGGCGCAGAAGAAGGATTATTGGAGTGGCCAGCTCTACTGCGTATGCTAGACCGCTTTGATGAGAGCTATAAAGATTAATGACTTAATAACCAATCAAGGAGCATCGATGCCAACATTCAATGTACAACTGTTTGAGGGACGAACCGTTGAACAAAAACGGAAATTTGTTGCCGAGGTAACCCGGGTCACCTGTGAGACCTTAGGATGCAGCCCCGGATCGGTCGACATCATCATCACCGATGTCAAGAAGGAAGACTGGGCTACCGGCGGGAAGTTATGGTGTGATGCTGATTAGGGATGAACTGCAATACGTAAACCAAGCGCTTGTACAACTCGATATACCGTATCGAATCGTGGCTTAGAGCAGAGGCGAAGCGCCTTATAAAGAGCTTCACGCGTGAGCCCGCTTGACTCTGAAATTAGTGTAATGCCCTTTGCGCGAGCGATGTGACCCAATGCAGCTGCTAATTCTGCATCATCACCCTCAGCAATTACTTGGTTTAAATACTCCGTTATAGCTCGCTTACTTTTGAGTAACCGCGCAATATCGAACTCACGAATATCTTGCTGTTTGTTTTTACGAATCTTTCGAATCATTTATTAATTCCTTAATCATCTGCTTTGCTTTCTTGATGTCATCTTGCTGACTATCTTTTGTACCCCCATGGAGCATCAAAATACTTGGCTCGATGTCTTGATATAAATACATTCTTCAGCCTTTACCAAAGAATTCCCTCATTTCAAATAAGTATTGAGATAATTTTTTTATATCGCCCAAGTTTCCAAGTCGAGCCCTCTCAAGTCTTCTTGCAAGACGAATCCTCACCGATAAATCTTTGGTACCAGAAAACCAATTACGGAAATTGACTGTTTCATATACTTTTAACATGCATGAATGATATAAAACATATTGTAATCGAACGGATACAATACAGCCTCACCATAAGATGCTTAGGGGATTACTTTTAGAACTTTTACCTAGTGGTGTTGATTTTTGTCTAGGAAGAACTCCGCTTGCGCAAGCGCTTCTTCCGCATCGAGTCCTACAATGTCGGCTGCAATCCCTTCTCTTAGTTCAGGGCGGGCGATGAATATTGGACCGCCAACCATTACACCAATCTTTGGATTTAATGATTCTTCTTTCAGCAATTGAATGAATCGTTTAAGTGCAGGTATCTGATCTTCGGTGCTTACCGATAAACCAACCAGGTCAAAGAATTGGGTTTTGATCGCCACAATAATTTCACCTTCACTCGCAGCTAATTCGCCCCACACCTTCCAGCCGCCTCGCCTGAAAAACTCAGAAACAATAAATAATCCAAGCGTATGCTGCGATCCGGGTAACGGTACCAGCATTGCATGCGGCGCCTTCTCATCGGTTCTAGCAAATTCCTGAAATAGTGGGCTGAAGTCATAAATTAATTGTTTGATGCGCCACATTGCGGTTGTGACTTGTGTAAATGTAGCGCGATCCTCTTCCCACATCACGCCTAAACGTCTTGCGACTGGTGCGAGTAAGCGAAGATAGATTTCATCAAGTGGTACGCCCTGCTCGTAGAGATCCTGCACGAACTTAGCTGCTTTACTAGCATCATCACGCAATACCAGTTGTGTTAGCTCATGAACGCGGCTCTCGTCATTGAGCCGAATGCTCATCACCGGAGAACGATTCGCTTCTGGCGAGTGCGAGTGGCTAACGAGTAGGCGTGGAATGACATTGGTCTCAATCGTTCGCATGAGCCAATCCAAATGCTCATCGGGACCTGCATTGATACGCAGTGGTCGGTTGCCAATATCACTGGCGATTTTAGAAATGCGCAAGGAGTTCTCGTCGTGATCCTCTTGGACACAACTTTCCCACTCGGAACCCTTGGGTCTCTTTCTTTGATTGCCCTCATCGCCTGAAAATAACTTTTCTTTGATGAGACTGGCATAACGCCATAAAGCCATGCACACTCCGATTTTCTTCTGTGGCGCTTCAGGCTTGCCCTGCTGTACTAAAAATCAGGCCTACTTTTGCGTCGATTGGTTGTGTGTCATTTATAGATCGTTCAGCCATTTATCTCCATGAATGATTACTTTTAAGGGTTAACCCTTGTTTTAATCACTAATACAGGTATAAGTGTCAATAAAAGTTGACACATTTGGCACAATTTAATATAAAAAGAGGAGTCCCACCCGAGTTAGGCAGCTATGGCCGTTCAATCCAAGTCCAAGAAGGAAGCCGTTCCCATACGTTTGGTATTGGTGACCATGGACACGCACTTAAATAGTGCGGCAAGACGCGCCCAATTTCAGTTACAACGGGTCATCCCTGGTTTGTCATTGCAAATCCATGCCGCGAGTGAATTTACTGGCAATCCAGAACTCATTGAGAAGGCGGTGCAGGATATTGCCCGGGGCGACATTGTGCTGGCGACGATGTTGTTTATGGAGGACCATTACCTTCCAGTGTTTGAAGCCTTAAAAGCCAAGCGCGATCATTGCGATGCGATGGTGTGCGCAATGTCAGCCGGTGAAGTCGTTAAGCTCACCAAAATTGGTAAGCTCGATATGAGTAAGCCAGCCAGCGGGCCAATGGCGATCCTCAAAAAACTTCGCCCCAAACCCAAGACCGAGGGTGAGAAACAAACCAGTTCGGGCGCAAAACAAATGAAGGTGTTGCGACTCATTCCACAAATCCTCAAATGGATTCCGGGAACAGCGCAGGATGTGCGGGTGTACTTCTTAACTTTGCAATATTGGTTAGGCGGTTCCGAAGAAAATTTATTTAATCTATTTAGCTATCTCATTAATCGTTATGCAGCGGGTCCGCGCGAAGCCTTACAGGGTTTAGCGAAACCAACCGAGCCAGTGGAGTATCCCGATCTCGGTGTCTACCACCCGCGCATGAAAAATCGCTTGAGTGAAAAGCTCTCGGATCTACCAAAAGTAATTCCGGATAGTAAGCGCCGTGGTCGAGTTGGTCTCTTATTGTTGCGCTCCTACTTAGTCTCAGGCAATAGCGGTCACTATGATCCCGTCATTGCCGCACTCGAGGCCCATGGTTTACAGGTGGTGCCAGCCTTTGCAGCAGGACTTGATGCGCGACCCGCAATTGATACTTACTTCATTAAAAATAATGAGGTAACCGTTGATGCAGTGATTTCGCTGACCGGCTTCTCGTTGGTTGGCGGCCCTGCATATAACGATGCCAAAGCAGCTGAAGAGGTACTCGCCAAGCTCGATGTGCCTTATATTGCTGCACACCCAGTTGAGTTTCAAACACTGACGCAGTGGGGTGGTTCCGATCGTGGTTTGATGCCGGTGGAGAGCACCATCATGGTAGCAATCCCTGAACTCGATGGTGCGACCCAACCCATGGTGTATGGCGGTCGGCCTGGAGCTGCAGGTACGACGTGCAAGGGTTGCCATCAACGGTGCACCTTTACCGAAGACCACAACCCGCAAGACATGTTCACGTGCGTCGAGCGCACTGCAATGCTGGCTTCGCGTACCGCTAAGTTGGTGGATCTCCGGAACTCCGATAAAGCCAATCGTAAAGTGGGTCTGGTGATTTTTAATTTCCCACCCAATGCCGGCCACACCGGCACTGCCGCCTACCTTAACGTCTTTGAATCGTTGCACCAAACCATGTTAGGACTCAAGGCCGATGGTTACACTCTGACCGTACCAGACACTCCTGAGGCCTTACGTAAAGAAATTATTGAAGGCAATGCCCAACAATATGGAGCGGAAGCCAATGTGCACACCATCATTAGTGCTGACGAACATGTAAAGCGTGAGCGTTGGTTAAGTGAGATCGAAGCGCAATGGGGCCCAGCTCCAGGAAAGCAATGGAGCAATGGCTCGGGTATTTTTATTTTGGGCAAGCAATACGGTAACGTCCTGGTGACCGTGCAACCCGGATTTGGATTTGAGGGCGATCCGATGCGTCTCCTCTTTGAAAAAGGCTTTGCTCCTACACACGCGTTCTCAGCGTTTTATCGCTACTTGCGTGAAGATTTTGCCGCCAATGCGGTGTTGCATTTTGGTACCCACGGCGCCCTTGAGTTTATGCCCGGTAAGCAAGCAGGCATGAGTGGCTCATGCTGGCCTGATCGCTTAATTAGCGATCTACCCAACTTTTATCTCTATGCATCCAATAATCCTTCAGAAGGTGCGCTTGCTAAACGGCGCGCGGGTGCAACGCTGATCAGTTACCTTACGCCACCCGTCACGCAAGCGGGGATTTATACGGGACTGGCCGATCTTAAAACCTCGATTGAGCGCTGGCGTGGTCTCTCGCCCGAGCAACGTGGCGAAGAGGAGGATCATGATTTAGCGGCCCTAGTTCAAGCACAAGCGGCGCAAATGGATTTCTGTAAGGCGGAGCCAGAGTGGGATGTAAATGATACTAACTTCATGGGTCAGCAGATCACTAAACTCTATGAAGCGATTTTAGAATTAGAGTACACCTTAATCCCGCACGGCATGCATGTCGTCGGCTCTACTCCCAGTGAGTCCGAGCGGGTGGATTTACTCAGTGCAATGGCGATTGGTTCCTTTAGTCAAGCCTTACCCAATTCAGCCATTACGCAATTGGTGCAAGGCAAATCGATCCAAACAATCGTTAATAAAAATGTGGATTTGCAAGAATTTGCTCGAGAAGAAGCGATTGCGATTTTGGAGAAACTTCAACACTGGGATCAGCAAATTCAGGAAGAAACGGAGATCCCCAGTATTTTGAAGGCGCTTGATGGTCGCTTTATTCGTCCTGCACCCGGTGGCGATGTCATGCGTAACCCGGAGGTCTTGCCCTCTGGTCGCAATCTGCATGGCTTTGATCCCTTCCGAATTCCGAGTGCGTTTGCAGTAAAGGATGGGGCTAAGCAAGCACAGAAGATTTTGCAGCGGCACATCGACGATGCCAAAGCCCTTCCCGAATCGATTGCTCT
>VGIH01000099.1 GCA_016867965.1 Betaproteobacteria bacterium
TCACCTACAAGATTGCTGCCCATGGTGCCGATCTTGCGAAGGGCTTTCCGGGTGCTCAGTTGCGCGATAACGCGCTCTCCAAAGCGCGCTTTGAGTTCCGCTGGGAAGATCAGTTCAATCTTGGTTTAGATCCCGAGCGGGCGCGTGAGTACCACGATGCCACACTCCCTGCCGAGGGTGCCAAGATTGCTCACTTCTGCTCGATGTGCGGGCCGAAGTTCTGTTCGATGAAGATCACACAAGATGTACGTGACTACGCCGCAAGTCTTAAAGAAGGCGTCGATCCCGCCAAGGGCATGGAAGAGAAATCGATCGAGTTCCGCAAACGCGGTAGCGAGATCTATCAGTAAGAACGAAGATGAGTATGTCCTACGCCATCGTCGGTGCCGGCCTCATGGGTCGGATGATGGCGTATGCCCTCACCAAATCGGGTTCGCGGGTTGAACTGTTTGAACGCAGCGGGCCCGAGGCAGAGCACTCCGCAGCGCGGGTTGCTGCTTCGATGCTGGCTCCTCTGGCTGAATCAGCCATCACGGAAGCACCAGTAGTGCGCATGGGTCTCTATGGCCTTGATCGTTGGAAGCAACTTATCACGGAGTTGAACGCGCAGGTATCTCAACAGACTTACTTTCAGCAAGACGGTACCCTCGTTCTGTGGCATCGCCTCGATGCACCTGAGGCGCAACGTTTTGCTGAGCACCTTGAGCGCAATGTGCGCATGAACCCTGCACTAGCAACCCCATGGCATCTTGATGGCAAGGCGTTAACCGAACTTGAGCCTGCAGTAGCGGAGCGGTTTACTCAAGGCCTCTTTTTGCCACGCGAGGGCCAACTCGATAATCGTCAACTCTTAACTGGCTTACTTGAGTTCTTAACCAAAGCGCAGGTGCCTATGCATTGGCATCGTGCGATAGAGCCCAATGAGCTGCGTGGTCATGGCTTTGATTGGGTCATTGATTGCCGTGGTTTAGGGGCAAAAGCCAGTTGGGCCGATACTCGCAATCCATTGCGTGGGGTTCGGGGGGAAGTAATTCGGGTGCATGCGCCGGAGGTTAAGCTCAAGCGTCCTACGCGTTTAATCCATCCCCGCTATCCCATCTACATTGCTCCCAAAGAGAATGATCTGTATGTGATTGGTGCTACGGAGATTGAATCCGATGATCTCTCGCCGGTGAGTGTGCGCTCCTCCATGGAGTTGCTCTCGGCGGCTTACTCAGTGCACTCCGGTTTTGCCGAAGCCCGAATTGTGGAGGCTGCCACACAATGCCGGCCTACGCTTAAAAATAATTTACCCGAGATTTGTATTCCGGAGCCTGGGCTCATGCAAATCAATGGGCTCTATCGCCATGGGTATTTAATTACACCAGCGATGATGGATGCGGCATTGCAAGTCCTTCGTGGTGAATCTCAAACCCTTGCCAAGCGTTTTGATCTGCAAATCCAGCAAGCTACATTGAGTCAGTCTCTCGTATGATGCGCGTAATCGTCAACCAACAGGTCCGTGAGCTTGCCCCTGCGAGTAAGGTCAGTGATCTCTTAACGGTGCTTGATGCCAAACCGCCGTATGCTGTGGCAGTTAATTTGCAGTTCGTTCCAAAATCACAACATGCGGAGTATGTTTTGCAGGATAACGACTCCGTTGAAATTATTTCTCCGGTAACCGGTGGTTAAACTATCCATACTCGCCTCATGACCGCTCCTTTGCCTACCCATCTCAACGATCCATTGATTTTGTATGGCGAGTCGTTTGCCAGTCGCTTGCTACTTGGCACCTCACGCTACCCCTCGCCTCAGGTGCTGGAGACCGCTGTGCAACGTGCACGACCAGCCATGATTACGGCAAGCTTGCGACGTCAGGGCTCTGCAGCAACCGAAGGGCACAGCGGCTTTTGGGAGCTTCTTAAGAAAATGGCAGTACCGGTACTACCAAACACCGCCGGTTGCCATAGTCCTCAAGAGGTGATCACCACTGCACAGATGGCGCGTGAGGTGTTTGAGACCAATTGGATTAAATTAGAACTGATTGGGGATGATTACACATTGCAACCCGATACCTTACGTTTGGTGCAGACTGCCGACCATCTCATCAAAGATGGCTTTAAGGTCTTGCCTTATTGCACCGAGGATTTGACTGTGTGTCAGCGCTTGGTTGATGTTGGTTGCCAAGCAGTCATGCCGTGGGCTGCGCCGATTGGTACCGGTCAAGGACCACTCAATCCGTATGCAATGCGTTTATTGCGTGAGCGTCTGTCGGTTCCATTGCTGGTGGATGCGGGCTTAGGCTTGCCATCCCATGCCTGCACGGTGATGGAATGGGGCTTTGATGGCGTACTACTTAACACTGCCGTGGCACTTGCCCAAGATCCCGTAGCGATGTCTTTAGCGTTCGCTGCTGCAGTTCATGCCGGTCGGCAGGCATTTTTATCAGGAGCGATGCAACCGCAAGATTCAGCGCAGGCGAGCACGCCATTGGTGGGCACCCCATTTTGGCATCACGAATAGGAATGTAGTGTGAGTCATATTCGGGAGATGGCTAAACAAATTGTGGCGGCGCATTGCCAAGATGATTTGTGCTTACCTTTTCCAAGCTTTAGTCCTGATCAACCTCCGCCCACTATTAAGACCGAGACCAACCAAGACCAATACGAACTCGCGGGTACGATTGCGGCGATTGAGATGGGCTTTATTGAAAGCGATGCACGCGTTTTAGGGAAAGCCTGGTCACGCATGATTAAAGAAGTGGGCGACTTTAATCCCAAGCTCTGGCCCTCACGCCCAGAGTATTTTGAGATGTTGCCCTACTCGCGCAATATGAATGCCAAGGCCTTCAAAGAATGTCCAAAGCGTTTGGGTCTTTACGGAGTGTTCCCCGATGCTGATTGGATTAAGCGCATGGTCGATGCCGAACTTCCCACCGCACAGTTGCGATTTAAATCGGATGATGCCAAGAGCATTCGCACACAGATTCGTGAGGCAGTTGCGGCGGTTAAAGGTAGCAAGACCCTTTTGTTTATCAATGACCATTGGGAAGAAGCGATTGCCGCAGGCGCCTATGGAGTGCACCTAGGCCAAGAGGATTTGGTCAGTGCCAATATAGATACCATTCGCGAGGCCGGACTGCGACTAGGAATTAGTACCCATGGCTATGCCGAGTTAGCCATTGCAGATCGGTATTGCCCAAGCTATATTGCAATGGGTGCGGTGTTTCCCACCAATCTCAAGAAGATGCCTACTGCACCTCAAGGCTTAGGTCGTTTATATGCCTATGCCAAACTCATGCAACACTACTCGATGGTTGCCATTGGTGGAATCGATGAAGCTAGTGTTCATGCGGTGGCACAAAGCGGGGTCGGCTCTGTGGCGGTCGTACGTGCAATTGTGACAAGTGATGATCCCAAAGCAGCCGTCAAACGCTTGCAAGAGCTCATGAAAACTAACTAACTAATTAAGCGTTCATTGTTGGTCTGGTAATTGAGTGGGATAAAAGTCGTGCATATGCCAAAGCGGCCCGGGACCTTTACCAATTTCTAGATGCTGCCCCGCTTCAATGGCTGCACTCACAAAGGTGATTGCCTTAGCCACCGAGTGACTTAGATCATGTTTATCGGCCAAGTAGGTCGCAATGGCGCTTGAGAGTGAGCAGCCGGTACCATGGGTGTTCACCGTCGGTATGCGTCGATGCTTAAACTCTTTATGAAACATCACTGGCACATCGTCTTTGCGATCGTGCCAGATTAAGTAGTCCACCAGCTCGTGCGGCTCACCTTCCAGATGCCCACCTTTGATCAGGACCGCGCGTGGACCAAGGGCCAAGAGTTCTTCGGCAGCCGTCTTAAATTGGTCAACCGCCACAATGGGCCGTCCTAATAAGATCGAGGCCTCATGCAAGTTCGGTGTAATGATGGTCGCAAGGGGGAAGAGCTCGGTCACCATGGTACGCGCCGTATCGTCACCACCCAAACTCGCACCTGAAGTAGCGCGCAAGACTGGGTCCAAGACAATCTTACGAATGCCATGTTTTTTTAGAGAAGCGGCTACCGTTTTTACAATGGCGGGACTCGCCAACATACCGATCTTGACCACATCCACACCAATATCAGTAACGACTGCATCAATTTGTGCCTCAATCACATCAAGATCAATGTCTTGGATTCTTGTTACACCCAAAGTATTTTGGGCGGTAATCGCTGTAATCGCGGTCATACCAAACCCACCTAAGGCAGTAATCACCTTTAGATCCGCCTGAATCCCTGCGCCACCACCGCTATCCGATCCCGCAATACTTAATACCTTGGGGATGAAGATGGGGTTGGGTTTGGAGAGTTTCATGTTGATATAATTTTGTCTAAATATATGTAAGCTATTTTCTTCTTTTACAAACATTCCATCAATACTACGAAACAAATATTAATTGCCAAAAATACTAATACTCGGGGGTCCAAATGGTGCTGGCAAAACAACTTTTGCAAGAGAATTTATCCTTAAAGAGCTGAAATTTAAACGCTTTGTAAATGCTGATTTAATCGCAACTGGTTTGTCACCCTTTAATCCAAATCTTGCAGCATTTAGTGCCGGCAAAATCATGCTTCATGAAATATCTTATTTAGTAAGAAATAGAGAAAGTTTTGTGTTTGAAACTACCTTATCGGGTAAAAGTTATGCCGCCAAGCTAAAGCGCTGGAAAAAAGCAGGTTATGAAATATCACTCATTTTTTTAAAGTTACCCACCCCTGAACTAGCTGTGGAAAGAGTTAAAAACAGAGTCAAGCAAGGCGGGCATGATGTTCCTAGCAATATAATAAAGAGAAGATACATATCAGGACTTCAAAATCTAAATAGTGTTTATAAGCATTTAGTTGATCATTGGGCAGTATTTGATAATACAAATGAAGCGCCTATCCTTTTGGAGTGCAAAAATGAAATTAGTTAAAAATCAAAGAATCCCTCAAGAGACTCTAGACGCCCTCAAAGCACTTAGGCGGTCTGCAAAGTTAGCAAAAAAAATATCTTTTCTGACGGGCACTTTTTTTGTCCATATGAAAGATGGAAAAATTGTTAAGGAAAAAGTTACCCAAATGCCCTAACGGGGATATCTTAGGGTAAATCAAAATCTTCGCTATAATCGAGCTCTATTCCCTGATAGCTCAGTCGGTAGAGCGACGGACTGTTAATCCGCAGGTCCCTGGTTCGAGTCCAGGTCGGGGAGCCAGATTCAGTAAGGCTTACAGGTTAATTTGCTTGTAAGCTTTTTTTGTTGATTTTTCCTATGTATTGGCTATGTATTAATTGCAAGGCTAAATTCTTACGCAACCATCAATCAGAACTGAATTGGGTATGGCTTTTCGTGGTGCGAAACCCTAGTACTTCCCCACTCCACAAAAAATTTAGAAATTAGGTATTTGTCACAAAGTTTCGCACGATGATGTCTTTAAAATTGACTTGTATAGATTAACAAAAAGAGGTAGGATTGAAATTGGTCCTGTAGAACTAAAGGGTGTCAAACAGTTAACGCTTGAGGCAAGTTTTAGGATTTATAGTTTCTAATTTTCTCTTAGAATTTTATTTACATTTCTTATAAACCTATTTTCATAAAATCAAAAAATAAAAGATTAGTGATTATTAACTTAAAAAAGGAATTTATGAGTGTGTCTTATACAAAAAATATATTACTTTTATCATTAGTTTTGATGGTTACGAGTTGTGGATCGGGCGATGGTCCCGGGTCAACTGCAGTAGAAATGTTTAAAAAGATTTGCGCCAAAAATGATTATTCAGTAATGCTTGAATATGTCGCGCCAGAGTCTTCTCCGCTAATAGCAATGAGCCTTAATATGTTAAAGACAGAAGGCTCTCCAAAAGATAAAGAGATGTGTAAAAAAGAGATTAAAGTAGTTTCTGAAAAAATTTCTGAAAATACA
>VGIH01000100.1 GCA_016867965.1 Betaproteobacteria bacterium
CTCGAATTTTCTAGGCAACCCATTCGTGAAATTAATTTGCTTAGGGTTGATTTGGGGATATCTGCATCATTTTTGCGCCGGAATTCGTTATTTATTTCTCGATCTAGAGATCGGGGTCGACAAAGCTGCCGCGAATCGCTCAGCAGTATCGGTTATGGTGATTAGTCTCACTCTGACTGCGATACTGGGTCTGCGTTTGTTTGGTCTCTTTTAGGTCACACGCTATGTCAAAAAATAATATTGGTCCAAAGCGTCTGGTGGTTGGTGCTCATTACGGACTCAAAGAGTGGATTATTCAGCGCGTCACAGCAATCATTATGGTTGCCTTCACCGTTGTTCTGTTGATCGCTTATCTTTTGAACGGTAACCCAAGTTATGACGGTTGGGCAGGCTTGTTTGCCAATCAGTTCATGAAGCTACTGACCCTCCTTGCCTTACTCAGCCTTTTCTATCACGCTTGGATTGGTGTGCGTGATATTTGGATGGATTACGTAAAGCCCGTTGGCATTCGTTTAGGTCTACAAGTGATTACCGTTTTATGGCTCGTCGGTTGTGCAGCGTATGCCATACAGATCTTATGGAAAGTGTAAGGAATGACAGCCATTAAAAAAACACTACCCCGCAGGCGTTTTGATGCAGTGATCGTGGGGGCCGGCGGTTCTGGGATGCGTGCAGCCTTGCAACTCTCAGAAGCAGGGCTCAGCGTCGCAGTCTTATCCAAAGTATTCCCTACCCGTTCGCATACGGTCGCTGCGCAAGGTGGCATTGGCGCATCACTTGGCAATATGAGTGAGGATAACTGGCACTATCACTTTTATGACACCATCAAAGGTTCTGATTGGTTAGGCGATCAAGACGCGATTGAGTTTATGTGCCGTGAGGCACCTAAGGTGGTCTATGAGCTTGAGCACTTTGGGATGCCATTTGATCGCAACGCCGATGGCACGATTTATCAACGCCCCTTTGGTGGTCACACCGCCAACTATGGTGAGAAACCAGTGCAACGGGCCTGTGCCGCAGCTGACCGAACTGGGCACGCCATGTTGCACACTCTGTATCAACGCAATGTGCGAGCCAAGACGCATTTCTTTGTGGAGTGGCTTGCGCTTGATCTGATTCGGGATGCGGAGGGTGATGTCGTTGGTGTCACCGCACTTGAAATGGAAACGGGTGAGATTTACATCCTAGAGGCCAAGATTACCTTGATGGCTACTGGTGGAGCGGGCCGCATTTGGGCTGCATCGACCAATGCATATATCAATACGGGTGATGGTATGGGTATGGCGGCTCGCGCTGGCTTACCGCTTGAGGATATGGAGTTCTGGCAGTTTCATCCAACCGGTGTGGCAGGCGCAGGCGTTTTGCTTACTGAAGGCTGCCGTGGTGAGGGTGGAATCTTGCGCAACAAAAACGGCGAGCGTTTTATGGAACGCTATGCACCTACACTGAAAGATTTAGCTCCTCGTGATTTTGTATCGCGTTCAATGGATCAAGAAATCAAAGAAGGGCGCGGTTGTGGTCCAGATGGTGACTATGTGGTGTTGGATCTCACGCACATTGGCGCAGAGACCATCATGAAACGCTTACCCTCGGTCTACGAAATCGGTATGAACTTTGCGAACGTGGATGTGACCAAAGAACCCATTCCAGTCGTACCCACCATCCATTACCAAATGGGTGGCATCCCCACGAATATTCATGGTCAAGTGGTGGTTCCAAAGAATGGCAATCCCAATACGATTGTGAATGGCCTCTACGCGATTGGTGAGTGCTCATGCGTGTCGGTACACGGTGCCAATCGTCTGGGCACCAACTCTTTATTGGATCTATTGGTCTTTGGACGAGCTGCAGGTAATCACGTCGTACAGGCCAACCTGAAAGCCCGTGAACACAAACCATTGCCTGCAGATGCTGGCGAGTTCACACTTGAACGGATTGCCAAACTTGATAACAGCAGTTCGGGTGAGTATGCGCAAGATCTTGCCAACGATATTCGTAAGACCATGCAAACCTACGCGGGCGTGTTCCGAAATCAAGAGTTGCTCGATACGGGTGTGCGCAAGATGGCAGAGCTCACCGAGCGTGCGAAACACCTATGGGTGAAAGATAAATCTCAGATCTTTAATACTGCTCGGATTGAAGCCTTAGAAATCGATAATTTAATCCAGACCGCAAACTCCACCATGATCTCGGCAGCTGCTCGCAAGGAAAGTCGTGGTGCGCACGCGCATGACGATTATCTGAAGCGTGACGATGCCAACTGGATGAAACACACCCTCTGGTACCAAGGCAATCAATTGGATTACAAGCCGGTGCAACTTAAACCTTTGACGGTGGAGTCGGTCCCACCCAAAGAGCGTACGTTCTAATACTTGGATAAAGACTATGAGTGATACCCGTATCTTTGAAATCTATCGTTACGATCCAGAGGTTGATAAGGCGCCGCGGATGCAGCGCTATGAGTTAGAGCTCAAGGGTGAGCGCATGCTCTTAGATGCTCTGATCTCGCTGAAGAAGCAAGATGAGAGTATTTCCTATCGTCGTTCCTGCCGTGAGGGGGTTTGTGGCTCTGATGCTATGAACATCAATGGTAAGAATGGTTTGGCTTGCGTAACCAATATGCGTTCTTTGCCCCAAAAGATTACCCTGCGTCCTTTACCAGGCCTGCCCGTGGTGCGCGATCTCATTGTTGACATGACTCTTTTCTTCAAGCAATACCTCTCGATCAAGCCTTACTTAATTAATGACATGCCGCCGCCCGAGAAAGAGCGGTTGCAAAGTCCAGCAGAGCGTGAAGAGTTAGATGGTTTGTATGAGTGCATTCTGTGCGCGTCGTGCTCAACCTCGTGCCCATCGTTTTGGTGGAACCCCGATAAATTTGTTGGTCCCGCAGGCTTACTTCAAGCCTATCGATTTATTGCAGATAGCCGTGATCAAGCAACTGCTGAGCGCTTAGACAATTTAGAAGATCCGTATCGCTTGTTCCGTTGCCATACCATCATGAACTGCGTTGATGTGTGTCCTAAGCATCTCAACCCAACCAAGGCGATTGGCAAGATTAAAGAATTGATGGTGCGTCGGGCGGTATGAGCCTTGATGCTAAGCAGATTTATCAGCTTCGCAGTGCAGCGCGACGCGGTTTGTTGGAAAACGATTTAATTCTGGAGCGCTTCTTTCATCGATTCGCTCATGAGCTAAATGAAGAGCAGGGCAAGGCGTTATCAACGCTCTTGCAATTGGATGACAATGATTTGCTGGACTTGTTGTTGGCTCGCAAAGAATTAAATCCGGCGATGGATTCGGAGTCTGCTCGAGTGGTATTAGGTATGTTGCGTCTGCGATAATTGATTTCTGACTGATTGGGGATAAACCATGATTGAATCAAACATCAAAGCCAAACTTTCTTTCTCGGACGGTTCGCCCGATATCGAGCTACCGATCTATAAGGGCACTCAAGGCCCTGATGTCATTGATATTCGGAAGCTCTATGGTCAAACCGGAAAGTTCACCTACGATCCTGGCTTTTTGTCCACAGCATCGTGTAGCTCAAAAATCACTTTCATTGATGGCGATAAAGGCGAATTGCTTTATCGTGGTTATCCCATTGAAGATCTTGCTAAAAAATGTGACTTCCTGGAGGTTTGCCAACTTTTAATTAAGGGTGAGCTTTCAAACGAGAAACAAAATCGGGAGTTTCAAGACATGGTGATGCATCACACCATGGTGCATGAGCAAATGCAGTTTTTCTTGCGAGGATTCCGACGAGACGCACACCCCATGGCCGTATTAACAGGCTTGGTTGGTGCCATGGCTGCTTTCTACCATGATGAGATTGATTATAGTGACGCCAAGGCGCGGGAGATTGCGCAAATTCGCTTGATTGCCAAGATGCCAACCTTGGTGGCAATGTCGTACAAGTACTCGATTGGCCAACCGTTTATGTACCCAGACAACAGTCTGTCCTATACCGCCAACTTCATGCGCATGATGTTTGCAACACCATGCGAGCCCTATAAAGTTAATCCAGTCTTGGTTCGTGCCCTCGACCGTATCTTTATCTTGCATGCCGATCATGAGCAAAATGCATCAACCTCGACGGTGCGCTTGGCGGGATCCTCTGGCACCAACCCATTTGCCGCGATCTCCGCTGGAATTGCATGCCTTTGGGGCCCAGCCCATGGTGGCGCGAATGAAGCCTGCCTTGAGATGCTAACCTCGATTCAAGCAAGCGGGGGCGTAGAAAAGATTGGTGAATTTATTACCCAAGTGAAGGATAAGAACTCCAATGTGCGTCTGATGGGTTTTGGTCATCGCGTATACAAGAACTTTGATCCCCGCGCTAAGTTAATGCGTGAGACCTGCCATGAGGTTCTGAAAGAACTCGGTCTTGAAAATGATCCGCTCTTCAAGCTCGCTATGACCCTTGAGAAAATTGCCCTTGAGGACGATTATTTTGTGGGTCGCAAGCTCTATCCAAACGTGGACTTCTATTCAGGCATTGTGCAGCGGGCGCTTGGTATTCCGACTGAGATGTTTACCTGCATCTTTGCACTTGCTAGAACCGTTGGTTGGATTGCCCAGTGGGAAGAAATGATTACCGACTCTGAATACAAGATTGGTCGCCCACGTCAGTTGTTCGCGGGTGCAATCCCACGAGCCGTTCCTCCCATTTCTGAGCGAAAATAAGCGTTTTATTGCTTCATTTGCTTTAAAGGGGATTATGCGTACGCTTTATGACAAGTTGTGGGATGAGCACGTCGTTCATTCGGAAGAAGACGGCACCGCCACCATCTACATTGATCGACAGTTGCTTCATGAGGTGACGAGCCCACAAGCCTTTGAAGGCTTGAGTCTTGCCGCTCGCCCAGTCTGGCGTGTTTCAGCAAACCTCGCGGTCTCCGACCACAATGTGCCCACCACGGATCGCTCCGAAGGCATTGCCGACCCGGTATCTAGGTTACAAGTCGATACCTTGGATCAAAATTGCGATCGCTTCGGCATTACTCAATACAAGATGAATGACCAGCGTCAGGGCATCGTGCACGTGATTGGCCCTGAGCAGGGCGCTACCTTACCTGGGATGACCGTGGTGTGTGGAGACTCTCATACCAGTACGCATGGTGCGTTTGGCGCATTGGCCTTTGGTATTGGTACCTCCGAAGTGGAGCATGTGCTTGCAACCCAAACCTTGCTCATGAAAAAGAGTAAGAACATGTTGGTGCGGGTTGAAGGTCGTCTGCAACCCGGTAGCACGGCAAAAGACATTATTTTGGCGGTGATTGGCAAGATTGGTACCGCCGGTGGCACTGGCTACACCATGGAGTTTGCGGGTGAAGCCATTCGTCAGTTGTCGATGGAAGGGCGCATGACCATTTGCAATATGGCGATCGAAGCGGGTGCGCGCGCTGGCCTTGTAGCCGTTGATGAAACCACCATTGAATACATCCAAGGTCGACCCTATGCCCCTAAAGGCGAGGCCTTGCGCCAAGCTTTGCAGTATTGGCGCACTTTGCATTCAGATCCCGGCGCTCATTTTGATCGCATTGTTGAGTTACGGGCAGAAGAGATCGCTCCACAAATCAGTTGGGGCACATCCCCAGAAATGGTTCTGCCGATCGGTAGTCGCGTCCCTGATCCAGAGCGAGAGCGTGATCCTGTGAAGCGTCAAGCGATGGAGCGTGCTTTGCAATATATGGGGCTTGAGCCCAATTTACCGCTCGATACGATTTATGTGGATAAAGTCTTCATTGGTTCATGCACCAATAGCCGCATTGAAGACCTGCGCGCTGCCGCCAAAGTAGTTGAACGATTAGGCAAGAAAGTGGCGGTCAGTGTGAAGCAAGCCTTGGTAGTGCCTGGCTCTGGTTTGGTGAAGGCGCAAGCCGAGCGCGAAGGGCTTGATCGGGTA
>VGIH01000101.1 GCA_016867965.1 Betaproteobacteria bacterium
GGATTAACTTTATGTCGGTCGCTTTACGAGGCGTCCCTGAAATAAATCGCACACCTCCTCCAGGCGTTTCCGAATATGATGGTGATTGGATCATTCCAGAGTTCGCCCCTCTGGGCGGTGTTCGTCAACTTAATTAAGTAAAGATGGCCCGTAAAGCGCGCTTGGTCATTGCTGGACAGGCGATGCATCTTTTAGTTCGTGGCCATAACCAGCAAATCATTTTCAACGACGACACAGACTGTCGAATTTATTTGGATTGGTTGCGCGATGCTGCCAAAGAGTTTGGATGCGGGGTTCATGCATTTGCCTTAATGCCAAACCATGCGCATTTATTGGTGACCCCTCGTTTTGAATATTCTTTATCTAAGACTATGCAATCGTTGGGTCGACGCTATGCCCAACACATTAATCAGCAACACGGTACCTCTGGAACGATTTGGGAGGGACGTTTTTGTTCTTCCCTAATTGACCCAGAGTACGTCTTACGAGTACAGCGGTTTATTGAACTCAACCCTGTTCGAGCCGGACTTGAATCCCGTGCTGAGGAATGTAAGAACACCAGCTATCAAAGCCATATTGGGGGCAAGGCCGAGTCTTGGCTCACCGACCATCCGAGCTTTTGGGGTTTAGGAAACACGCCTTTTGAGCGGCAGCTGGCTTGGGCTACTTTTGTCAGAGAGGGAGCTTCCCATTATGAGGATCATGCAATTACGGAACACTTAATCCGCTCAAGACCTTGGATAAGCCCTCAATTTATCAAGCAAAATTCTAAATTAAGTTTGGATCAATGGCAGTTAAAACCACGCGGTAGACCAAAAAAGCAATAAGTCTGTCCCTATTTATTTTTGCCCGAATTTGCTTTACACCCATTAAATGGGACAGAGTCATTAAATTTCTATTGCATCCCATAGTGGATTCCCCTATATTTACCCTCCCGGCCTTTTACATGAAGCAATCTATGGAGATTGCCAGCCGAATGACCAATTTGGATTAAATATGAATCATCTCGAGTTACGTCCGTCCGCTCAAGGTCTATATGACCCTCAAAATGAACACGATGCCTGTGGCGTCGGCTTTGTGGCTCACATTAAGGGTAAAAAATCCCACGACATCATTACTCAGGGGCTAAAGATCCTTGAAAATCTCGATCATCGTGGCGCCGTAGGCGCAGATCCGCTCATGGGCGACGGTGCTGGAATATTGATACAGATCCCAGACGAGCTCTACCGTAGCGAAATGAAAAAGCAAGGGGTGGACTTGCCACCCGTTGGTGAATACGGCGTTGGCATGATCTTTTTGCCAAAAGAGAATGCGTCACGGTTAGCGTGCGAGCAAGAGTTGGAGCGCACCGTACGTCAAGAGGGACAAATTGTGTTGGGATGGCGTGATGTGCCGATTGATCGCACGATGCCGATGTCTCCGACTGTGAAAAAAACAGAACCAATCATTCGTCAAATTTTTATCGGGCGTGGCCGTGAAATCATGACCACCGACGCATTAGAGCGCAAGCTCTATGTGATTCGTAAAACGGCAAGTCATGCGATTCAAGATTTGCACCTCAAACACGGCAAAGAATATTTTGTGGCATCGATGTCTGCGCGGACTGTGGTGTACAAAGGCCTTTTATTAGCCAGTCAAGTGGGCGCCTATTACTGCGATCTAAAAGATCCCAAAGCGGTGTCAGCTCTAGCATTGGTGCATCAGCGATTCTCAACGAATACCTTTCCAGCGTGGGAACTGGCTCATCCATACCGTTTGCTTGCCCATAACGGTGAGATTAATACGGTAAAGGGGAATGTGAACTGGATTAATGCGCGCACAGGCGCGATTAGTTCACCCGTATTGGGTGATGATCTGCAAAAGTTGTGGCCCCTGATTTATCCAGGCCAATCGGATACCGCTTCATTTGACAACTGCCTTGAGCTCTTGGTGATGGCCGGCTACCCCCTTGCACAAGCCATGATGATGATGATTCCTGAGGCGTGGGAACAGCATACCCTTATGGATGAAAATCGCCGTGCCTTTTATGAATACCACGCGGCCATGATGGAGCCATGGGATGGCCCCGCTGCCATGGCCTTTACCGATGGGCGTCAAATTGGCGCCACCCTGGATCGCAATGGCTTAAGACCTGCGCGCTATTACGTTACCGATGATGATTTGGTCATCATGGCGTCTGAAGCTGGCGTGTTGCCGATTCCAGAAAATAAGATTGTGCAAAAGTGGCGTTTACAGCCTGGCAAGATGTTCATGATCGACATGGATCAAGGCCGCATCATTGATGATGTTGAGTTAAAGAACTCGGTCTCTAAAGCCAAACCCTATAAGAGCTGGATTGATGCTGTGCGCGTGAAGCTTGATGAGTTGGATGTGAGCAAAAAAGATACCCAGGACGATGCTAAACATTTTCGCCCCGCTGCAAAGTTACTCGATCGTCAGCAAGCATTTGGTTACAGTCAGGAAGATCTCAAGTACCTGATGGCGCCAATGGCACAAAATGCAGAAGAACCAATTGGGTCGATGGGCAACGACAGTCCGCTTGCCGTGTTATCCGATCGCAGCAAGTCGCTCTATAACTACTTTAAGCAATTATTTGCTCAGGTTACTAATCCTCCGATTGATCCGATTCGTGAGAATCTAGTCATGTCTTTGGTGTCCTTTGTCGGACCAAAACCCAATCTACTGGATACCAATAACATCAATCCACCGATGCGCTTGGAAATTAGCCAGCCGATCTTGGATTTAGATGATATAACCAAAATGCGCCATATTGAGCACTACACCGGTGGCAAGTTCCGCTCCCACGAGTTGGATATTTGCTATCCAGTGGCATGGGGCAAGGAAGGAATTGAGGCGCGTTTGGCTTCCTTATGTGCTGAAGCAACCGATGCGGTGCGTAGTGGATTCAATATTTTGATTGTGAGTGATCGCCAAGTTGATCGAGAGCACATGGCGATTCCTGCATTGTTAGCAACCTCAGCCATTCATCAGCATTTGGTGGAGCGTGGTTTACGGACCAGCACTGGTTTGGTAGTCGAAACTGGTAGTGCTCGCGAGGTTCATCACTTTGCGCTACTCGCAGGCTATGGTGCCGAAGCCATTCATCCCTATTTGGCCATGGAGACCTTGGCTGAAATGGCTAAGGGACTCTCTGGTGATTTATCGCAAGAGAAAGCGATTAAGAATTTTGTAAAGGCCATTGGTAAGGGCTTACAAAAAGTGATGTCGAAGATGGGCATTTCAACTTACATGTCCTATACCGGATCCCAAATCTTTGAAGCCATTGGCCTCAATCATGAGCTAATTGATAAGTACTTTAAAGGCACCTCTTCGAATGTTGGTGGTATAGGTGTGTTCGAAGTTGCAGAAGAAGCGCTTCGGATTCACCATGCTGCATTTAGGGATGATCCCGTATTGGCTGATATGTTAGATGCTGGCGGAGAGTATGCCTATCGGGTGCGCGGTGAAAAACATATGTGGACACCCGATTCGATTGCCAAGTTACAGCATGCCACTCGTACTGGACCAGAGAAGGGCTACCAAACTTATAAAGAGTACGCCAATCTGATTAATGATCAGAGTAAGCGTCTGATGACCTTGCGCGGATTATTTGAGTTCAAGATCGATCCCAATAAAGCCATTCCGCTCGATGAAGTCGAGCCTGCTAAAGAGATTGTGAAACGCTTTGCAACCGGTGCGATGTCCTTAGGTTCCATTTCCACCGAGGCTCATGCAACCTTAGCAATTGCGATGAATCGTATTGGTGGTAAATCCAATACGGGCGAGGGTGGTGAGGACCCGAATCGCTATGTCAATGAACTCAAAGGGATTCCGATTAAGAAGGGTGAGACGCTAGCGAGTATTTTGGGTAAGGATGTGGTTGAAGCCGATATTCCGTTACAAGACGGTGACTCGTTGCGTTCGAAAATTAAGCAAGTTGCCTCAGGACGTTTTGGTGTAACCACCGAGTATTTACGTTCAGCCGATCAGATTCAAATTAAGATGGCCCAAGGTGCAAAGCCAGGCGAGGGTGGTCAATTACCAGGTGGTAAGGTCTCGGACTATATCGGACGCCTACGCTTCTCGGTGCCAGGCGTAGGTCTAATTTCGCCACCACCGCATCACGATATATATTCCATTGAGGATTTGGCGCAACTGATTCATGACCTAAAGAATGTCAATCCACAAGCCGATGTTTCGGTGAAGCTTGTCTCAGAGGTCGGCGTGGGCACAGTTGCAGCAGGCGTTGCTAAAGCAAAGTCGGATCACGTTGTGATTGCTGGTCATGATGGTGGCACAGGCGCATCTCCCCTGTCATCGATTAAGCATGCTGGAACACCGTGGGAGTTGGGTCTTGCAGAGACGCAGCAAACATTGGTGCTCAACCAGCTACGCAGTCGGATTCGGGTTCAAGCCGATGGTCAAATGAAGACTGGCCGTGATGTCGTGATTGGTGCTTTATTAGGTGCAGATGAGTTTGGTTTTGCAACCGCACCATTGGTGGTTGAGGGCTGCATCATGATGCGTAAATGCCACCTCAATACCTGTCCAGTCGGCGTTGCGACTCAAGATCCGGAACTGCGTAAAAAGTTTTCAGGTAAACCCGAGCACGTCGTTAATTTCTTTTTCTTTATTGCAGAAGAGGTGCGCGAGATTATGGCGCAACTGGGGATTCGGACTTTTGATGAACTGATTGGTCGTGTTGATCTCTTGGACACACGTAAAGGGGTGGATCATTGGAAGGCGCAGGGCTTGGATTTCAGTAAGGTGTTTGCTCTACCCAATGTTTCTCATGACGAACCTCGTCACCAAACACTCACTCAAGATCATGGTCTAGATACTGCGCTTGACCATACCTTGATCGAAAAGAGTGAGCCAGCCTTAGAGCGTGGCGAAAAGGTTTCATTCATTGTCCCGATCCGCAACGTTAATCGTACGGTGGGCGCGATGCTGTCAGGCGAGCTGGCAAAACGCTATGGCCATTTGGGCTTACCCGATGACACGATCCACATTCAGTTAAATGGTACCGCTGGACAAAGTTTTGCAGCATTCTTGGCCCGTGGCATTACTTTGGATCTGGTGGGTGATGCGAATGACTATGTCGGTAAGGGATTGTCGGGTGGACGCGTTGTGGTGCGTGCACCACATGAGTTCCGGGGCGATGCTTCCCAAAACATTATTGTGGGTAACACGGTGTTGTATGGCGCGATTGAAGGCGAGGCATTTTTCAACGGCGTCGCTGGTGAGCGGTTTGCAGTTCGTAACTCAGGCTCAATTGCGGTTGTAGAAGGCACGGGCGACCATGGATGTGAGTACATGACGGGCGGAACTGTTGTTGTGCTTGGCAAGACCGGCCGTAACTTTGCAGCAGGCATGAGTGGCGGCGTAGCCTATGTGTTTGATGAAGACGGGCTTTTTGAAAAGCGTTGTAACACTAGCATGGCCACACTTGAGAAAGTGTTGCCATCTTCTGAGCAAATTGCGAGTATGCCCAAATCGACATGGCATGCACCAGTCAATGTCAAAGAGGGTGGCGAGCGTCAAACCGATGAGCAAATCCTAAAGACATTGATTGAGCGTCATTTCCGGTACACCGGCTCAGAGCGGGCCAAGGCATTGCTAGCCGATTGGGACAAGTCGCGCGCGCGTTTTGTAAAGGTATTGCCTACCGAATATAAGCGAGCTCTTGGTGAGTTGTGGGAACGCGCTCAAGGACACGATCAAAACAAGCCTGTGATGGCTTGATGATGTCGATTAATTAATGAAGAATTTTTGGAGTTGGTATGGGTAAAGTCACCGGATTTATGGAATTTGAACGGGTCGAGGAGACCTATGAAGCACCTGTTAAACGAAT
>VGIH01000102.1 GCA_016867965.1 Betaproteobacteria bacterium
TCTTATTACCGCTAGCAAGAGCCAACTTGATTTGTTCATCCACCAAAGAGCAGGCTTCGCGTAGCAATAGCTCGTGATCGCTTGAGGTTGCAAGCGTGATTTTGTGGCCAGCCAGACTAACTTCAATGCGTTGTTGGGTCATGGTCTTTATCAATCATTGCGTTATCACCCAACAGGTTCATTTGGCGCGAATCACTTTGTTCAGGAAGACGCTTTAAGATATGCTCGATGCGCTTTTGGGCATCCTCAATTTTTGACTCAAGGGTCACGCGATCTTGTCGTAATGCCTCAATGGAGGCATTCACCAGTTTTAGCTTCTCAGAAAGGCGTCGGAGCGCTTGCTCGATGGAATCTTGCGACATAGACAAGATCGTATCAGAACTAGGCTAATTTCTTTTTAGAGGTCTCGGTCACCAGATAAAACGCTGGCGAGGCAACCGCAACGTAGCAGAGAGTGAAGAACAAATTACCAAAGAAATAGGTTCCAAACAGTTCAGCAAATCCAACAAGCGAAGCATTGCTCTTTTGCAGATAAAAGGCCCCACTCGAGATTAGCTCGCAAATGGCGACACCACCAATTAGGGCCATAACAAATTGGCTAATTCTGAATCCTTGTAGTTCGTAGTGCTGGCGCAACCACCGACCGGCTAGCCAGAGTGCTAAATACGCAGGGACCAAAGCTGCATAGGCAACATTAAACAGGTAATTACCCATCGCCAAGTAATCGATCACAAAAGCCTGAACCAAAATGATCACAAAGAGAATCGGGCTCAATAAAAAACCAAGCATGAAGGCAATTGCCCAGGTGGCATCCGGTAGGCTCATCATAGAGGCTACATGTTGCCCTCGCGTAGCCCACAAAATCAAGGAAAAAACGACTGCAATCCCTACGGTCTGTTTGGTCGAAAGATTAAACATGATTCCTCCTTGAGTAATGGGACTATTTTAGACCTAAATTAGCACAAATCCCTTATTTCATGGCGTACCGAACCCCAATAAAAAGGTTCGATCCTGGGGTGTTGTAACCATAAGATAGTTGGTAATCTTTATTGAGGATATTGTTCCAACGACCAAAGATCGACCAGTCTTTGGCAAATTCGTAATTGCCATATAGGTTGAAAATAGCATAGCCACCCATATATCCTGTGTTGCTAAAGTCATTTCGATTTGCCTGGAATGTACCCTCTGCTCCTAGAACTGTCTTTGCGACTCTATATTCTGTTCCAATATTTCCAAATTGACGAGCTCGCTTGGCCAAAACAAAACCTGTTCTCTCATCAATGGGATTTTTTTGATCAAAGGAACCTTTCAAAGAAAAATATCCCGATCTAATAGCGCCGCCGATTGATAAGCCAGTAATCTTTGCATTTGCTACGTTACTTGCACAGCCGTAATTAGGAGCACTATTTACTTGTGTTGTAGTACAAGGTGGAGAGGTGCCAGAGTATTGGATTAGGTTTGTAATTGAGTTGCTGTATGCAGCTAAACGAAAATCATATTGTTTCACTTCATAGTGAAGTCCAATTTCACTATTTCTACTTTTTTCTGGTTTTAGTGTTGGCACCCCGTATCCAGGAAAGTACAGATCATAAAAAGAGGGTGCTTTAAAACCAGTTCCGTAATTGATATTAGCCCTCAAGTGGTTTGTAAAGAAATAACCATACGCTAAGTTGCCGGTTGTCTGTGGCCCATAACCCGAAATACTATCGTTACGAATACTGGCATTACCAAGATGAGATCCACGCTTTAGCTGATAAGCACCAGCAAATGAGTTAGTTATTTGATCTCGACTAATGCCGCCGTCACTCGAAGTTGAATAAACAGAGGCAACTCTTCGTTCTGCTACAAACTGAACTTGGTCTTTACCCACGGTAATATCATTCTGCCAAGTGTATATATTTTGACGGGAATTTGTGACGTTATTGCTTGTTGGACGTAAGTCCTGTCCCAAATCATAGGATTGAGCAATTTGTAATAAGCTTTTCCATTTTTCCGTAAATTGATTTTTTGAGAATACGGCATAAGTACTGACGTTATTAATTTGATTACCGATTGGCTTTGAACTTGAGAAGACTGGGTATTGGCCATTATTTCTGCTGGCAAATACTTGTAAACCTAACTCTTGCCCTTTCGACCATTCTTGACTTAACTTACCTACCGCCCCAGTGCGGGTGTAGCCCATAGTTTGCGAGGTGTTGTAGCTACTGCGTGAGGAATTATTCGTAGCAATGGTATTAAAACCACCTGCATTCTCTGCAGTAGCACTCAGGGAGTATCTAATTTTTTGATCACCCGATGTACTACCGTAAATACTCGCATCAGAAATTGATGTGCCATAAGTACCGTAGCCAGTTGATGCACCAACCTGAAGAGGACCATCGCCAGTTTTTGTGAAAATCTGGACTACCCCACCAATTGCATCGGAGCCATACAAACTACTCTCTGGTCCAAAAATAATTTCAATATGATCAATGATTGACAGAGGGATCGCTTGCAAGGATGGCGAACCTGAGTTTATTGATTGGGAGCGAACTCCATCAATCAAAACCAGGGTTTGTCCCGAGTTTGCACCTCGTAAAAATACGCTTGCAATAGCACCACTACCCCCATTACTTGAGATTTCAACGCCCCGTTGTCTTTGGAGGAGCTGCACAAGACTGGTTTGTCCCGCATCAGCAATTTCTTCGGGCCCAATGTATACATAGTCAGCAAGAACATCGTTAGCGCGAGTAGGGGTTCGTGTTGCGGTCACAATGACAGGATCGATTGAGTTATTAGCATTTGCTACTGAGACATTGCTACTTTGTGCCATTGCGGGTTGAGTATGAATAAGAGTTTTTGCTAGTAAAACAAAGACAGATAACTTAGCCACCTTTTTTAAAGACGGCCTTACTGATATGCATGAGTGCATGATGATTCCTAAGTTATAATGCCTGCCAACCTCCCCGTTAGCGGGCGATACAGAACTCGGAATAGGGATGAGCGTCAATGTGGGCGTGTGAGGGCCCTCTATTGGCGCGCGAAGGTCCCCGTTCACGAAATTCCACCTGTCTTGGCCGGTATCCGGGCTGGCGAACTTTAGATTTGGCCTTCCCATGCATTGATACACAGTGGCTTATCAAACCATAGCGCTAACAACTAGCGCATTCACTTACCGTTGCGGGGGCAGCACACGTTTGAGTAGTGTTTCCCGTTTAACCCAAATGCATGCATTTGGGCACCACGACAACTCAATATTACCCTATCTGCGACTAGGAATAACCCGAATATCTAAAGTTGGAAGGCTTACAATGAATGGTTCGAGTAAATATTTCAATGACCATACTAGACAGACATCCAGAGAAAAATCTAATTCGCTTGCAGCTCAGCCAAAATATTGTTCTGCGCAATCTAGATCCGGGCAGCATGGCAGAATTAGAGAGTTCCTTAGAGATCTCAGATCTTAAGAAATCCGAGATCTTGTTACGTCAAGGCAATTATCAAATGGAGCAGTACTTTGTTCTCGATGGAATTTTGAAGCGCATTGTGTCGAGTGCTGATGCAAAAGAAATGATCTTGCGCTTTGCAATTGAGAAAGATATTGAAACCAGTTATGCCGCTTGGCGTTTGCAGCGCGCCGCCCCATATAGTATTGCTTCGGTTACCAAAGCCAGGGTGGCACGGATGCCTCTTAAAAAGTGGGCTGAGTTTTTAGAGAATCATCTAAAACTAAAGGAAAGTTTTGAGTTCGAAGTAATGCGTCTCATGAGTGAAATCATGGCACACACGATTACATTGCACATGCTCGATGCCCCGGGGCGGGTCGAGCGATTTTTACGGAAATACGAAAACCTGTTCGACGTTTTACCTAAGAAAGAATTGGCCGCCTATCTCAATCTCTCCCCCGAAACTCTAAGTCGCTTAAAGAGCAAACACAAAGAGCTATTTATATAAAAATAAAGCTTATTTCGGGGATTGAGTAGGCTCTAACCCTAAGTTTTTATTGGATTTTAGGGGAAATTGACGAAAGTCAATGCTGAACTTGCCGATGAGCCCTAACATTCGTCTCAGTTCGACTGAGACCCTTTTAATGGAGGCGATGTTGAAGACAACTAATCCCACGGAGAGAGACAACGTTATGTTGACAGCTACCAAAGAACATTCTGCCAATATTGCTGCAGAAGAGACCCCATTAACTGATGGTTTCCATTTGGTGATTGATGCCCTTAAGGCAAATGACATCGATACCATTTTTGGACTGGTCGGTATTCCAATTACTGATTTAGCTCGTTTGGCACAAGCCGAAGGAATGCGCTTTATTGGATTTCGTCACGAACAGCATGCGGGTAATGCCGCGGCGATAGCTGGTTACATGACCCAAAAACCCGGTATTTGCTTAACGGTATCGGCACCTGGATTCTTGAATGGCTTGACTGCCTTGGCTAATGCAACCACCAACTGCTTCCCTATGATCTTGATTTCTGGATCGAGCGAGCGTGAGATTGTGGATTTGCAGCAAGGCGATTACGAAGAGATGGATCAGTTAAATGCTGCTAAGCCCTATGCAAAAGCGTCCTACCGGGTTAATAAGGCAGAAGACATCGCTATTGGTGTCGCGCGCGCTATTCGTGCCGCAGTATCGGGACGCCCAGGCGGAGTCTATCTTGATCTTCCTGCGCAGTTATTGGGGCAAAGTATTCCTACTCAAAAAGGGAAAGAATCGTTATTCCGTGTGATTGATGCTGCACCTAAGCAGATTCCTGCGCCAGACGCTATCAAGCGCGCTATCGATGTGTTGAAGAATGCCAAGCGCCCCTTGATTCTTTTGGGCAAAGGCGCGGCTTATGCACAAGCTGATCAAGAGATTAAAGATTTGGTTGAGAAATCAGGCATTCCTTATTTGCCAATGTCGATGGCAAAAGGTTTGTTACCTGATACCCATCCACAGTGCGCATCGGCAGCGCGTTCATTTGTGTTGGCAGAAGCGGATACAGTGATGTTGGTTGGTGCTCGCTTAAATTGGTTACTGGCCCACGGCAAAGGCAAAACTTGGGGCAATCATTTGAAAAAATTTGTTCAGATTGATATTGCGCCAACCGAAATTGACAGCAACGTTCCGATTGCAGCCCCAGTAATTGGTGATGTCGGCTCGTGTGTCAACGAGATTTTGAAGCAAATTGCCAGCGTTCCTAAGCCCAATGCTGAATGGATTAATGCGATTAATCAGAAAAAAGATAAAAATATCGCGAAGATGGAGGAGACCCTTGCTCAGAATCCTTCCCCCATGAACTTTCACAGCGCCTTGAACGCAATTCGTGAAGTGGTGAAGGCCAATCCTGATGTCAATATCGTGAACGAAGGTGCCAATACGCTTGACTATGCTCGCAGCATCGTCAATATGTATAAGCCACGCAAGCGTTTTGACTCAGGTACTTGGGGAATTATGGGAATTGGTATGGGTTACGCGATTGGCGCAGCCGTTGTGAGTAAGCAACCCGTCATTGCAATCGAGGGCGATAGTGCATTTGGGTTCAGTGGCATGGAGCTCGAAACCATCTGCCGTTACAACCTGCCAATCATCACGGTCGTGTTTAACAACAACGGTGTTTACCGTGGGACTGATGTGAACCCCACCGGTGGTGCGGATGTTGCTCCAACCGTATTTGTGAAGAATGCCCGTTACGACAAAATGATGGAGGCATTTGGCGGTGTTGGTTTTAATGTGACAACCCCAAAAGAGCTGACTGATGCTTTGAATCAGTCATTAGCCTCTGGTAAGCCAACGGTCATCAATGCT
>VGIH01000103.1 GCA_016867965.1 Betaproteobacteria bacterium
ATGGGCAATTAAGTCAGAGTTGGCTATAAAACCGCTACAGATTGGTGAAATTCTTTTTACAAAGTCAATCCGTGGGCCTCCAGTCCATGGGTTGTCAGAGACATCAAGCCAAATCGAAGTGCCTCGCTGCTTCCATTCATGAGCAAATTGCAGCCATCTATGATGCGTTGCAGTCGACAGGGGTGGTTTTTGCACAATCAGATGATCAAAAAAGCCACCATCAGACGAGGGTGAGCAGATCCGAATCTTGTGGCCTTGTCCTTCGAGAAATTTCGCAACTAGACCACATCGAAGGCGAAAACTTGCCATTTCTGCGCGCGCTAGTTCATCGACCGTTAGTGAGCATCTAAAGGGGTCTTGCTCCTCTGCCGCAAGCAGATAGTTGATAGAAAGTTTGGTCATAGTTGAATTTTGAATCACCGCGGCTACTTATTCGGTACGATACGGGCTAACGCTAATACTTAGATTAAGCAAGATGAACATTCTGCGCGTTACTGTTGGTCATCTCAGACCGTTATTTGACGTAGGTCTTAACTCACGCCACTTGGTATGTTCAAAACAGTCCAACTCAGATCTTGTTGTCACCCCTCCCGAGATAGGGGGGCTTGATGATGCAAGGTTGAGCGAATACTACATGTTGTTTGGATTGGCAAGATTTTTGACAAACAGAAGTGAATACACCCATGTCAATATCGCACATTATCGAAGGTTTGTATCCAAATTAAAAATCGGAAGAACAGCAAAGAATCAAAACTACACTCAACTTGTTAATTCAACGGAGGCGCAAGAAGCTTATCAAGCTGAGGCGGGAGTAGTGGATAAAGACTTTATCATTGGCCAGCCAATGGCTTTGAGTCCTACCGGAGTTTTTGCCCAATTCGGTAAACATCACCCATTGAGCGATTTGTTTAAAATGCTAGTTAAATCAAATGAAACAGGTCTATTGACAGATGATTTTCTTTTCAAATTGGCATCGACCAAATATCTTTTCCCGGCACCAACGGTTGGCATGTTTCCTGTGCGCTACTTTATTGAGACAATGACATTACTTGAATCTATAGTGAGGGTTTGTCATATCTCAAATATACCCAGCTCGTATGAAGGATACCAACTGCGAATTATTGCCTTTTGCTTAGAGCGTATTCATTCGCAACACTTATTGATGCATTTAGAACATGTTGACCGAAATCGCTTAACGATTGGATACCAATGCGTAGTTGGCGAAGGCGACTTTGTTATCGCTTCGGGGCGCCAATGAGACCAATGGTAGAAAGCGTTTCGATCATTGACAGGGACAGCAAGGCATATGCTATTCCAATGAATGCCTTAAAAGACCACGCACCTAATCAATTCAGTAAGTCAAACACAGTGGTAACCCTCGACTACCACGGGCAGGCTGATTTTGGACCAGAGCTCTCTTTCAGTGGGTTGAGCTACTGGAAAGTTGACTGTTCTGAACCGAGCCTTGGGTATTGGTCTATAACTGCACCACTAGCCACCAAAATTTCTCTACTGTTACCTGGTGACGCAGTGGAATCGGCAATTGACCGTCGAGTTGACTTGGCAGTTGTTTACTTCTTTAATGCTAGAGTCTCTGCGCCTGATTCCCCAATTTTTCTATCCCAACTTCGATCATTATTAAGTTGTGGCTTGGTTACTAGTCAGGAATTCAAGTCGATAACGGTAAAGATCGTCATTACCGTTACCCAAAATCAAGCTAAGGCCGTTGAGGGTTTGATACGTGATTTATTGATATCGTACCAAGCAAAACATGAAAAACTGAATGTGAAGATTTCCGTCAAATTTTGTTTTGAGGAAGCATTTGAATATCATGCGCTACATCTACTATGGGAAATGGCTCAAGAAAGTGGAGCAGATCAAACACTGTTTGTCTATTTCCATGGCAAAGGAGCATCACATAAATTTGAGCCGAACGGCAGAAATCCACGGGAGAAGTTTCTGACCCAAATCATCATTGAAAATTGGAAGCTGAATTATTTAAATTTGATACTGTTTCCAGGAATACAGAAGCTTGGATTCATGGCAGGAGGCAACGGTTGGCTTTGGTACAACTTTTGGTGGGCAAGAGGATCATTTATTCGCATGCTTGAACCACCCATCATGACCGATAGGAGGCACTATTACGAAGATTGGCTTGGCCGCTGCTCACTTGGAGCTAGTAGTAATTACGGTAGTGCTTCAAGCGCATGCTTAGGACTAATCTCCCAGCCAAAGCAAGGGATTTTCAATATCAACAGTCCAGTCTCTGCAGAGCTTGCATCTGCATTGTGTGCGTCGGCGGCCCGTCAGAGTCTTTTTTAGGGCTAAGGCGCTCTAACCACTTCTGGGCTAACCTTGTCATTTACTATCGCTTCGCTTCCAACGATAACTACAGATCCTAGTTTGGGTGCTAGCCGGTCTGATGCTTTTTCGATAATAAACACAGAATTGTAGGCAGTAATTGCTGCAATCGATTGAGTCTTTAAGCAAACCGGTTTTACCCCTTGTGGGAAATATTTGCCGAAGAGGTCATCAAGGTTGAAAGTATCTCTTGAATGCTCAATGTTTATTAAGTCGATCAGATTCTTAAAAAAGCCTATGCAAGATAGTGGTTCGTTAATTCCTCCGCCAAACTCATGCCAATAACCTGCATGCATGTCTTCAACGATGAAGAGTCCACCAGGCTTAAGTAGGTGAAAATAGTTGACAAAGTTATAAACTGTATCTTTTGAACGGTGAGATCCGTCATCGATGACAATATCAAGGCCGTTAGGAAAGTTGGCCTGAACTTTTGAAATCACTTCTTTGGATGAAGCGGCTCCAACAAGCACTGATATTCTATTAGTTTCATAGACCAGTTTTGAAACTCGATGATCGACGTCGATGCCACAAATCTGCGCGAACGGGAAGTATTGAGACCAAAGATCGAGTGACCCGCCGTTCTGAACCCCAATTTCGACCATGTTCAGGCGTTTGAGCCTAAGTCCTTCGAGGTGCCTTTCGTAGATTGTGAAGTACGATTCCCATTTTGAGGAGACTTTACCTTTTTTGTGTTCTAAATATAGGTCACGTAGGGTTGTTTGTTTATTCATAATATTATGGTGAAGGGGTTGCTATTTTTGCATCGGCCACCCACTCTGTGTGCCCAATATAATGGAATGGTATGTCCGATATTTGTTTTACTATCCCGCTATTGGCGATGGTCGCAAAACTCATCGCCATTTCTGCGGCTATACATTGTTCTTTATGGTGGCCCAATCGGAATCCACCTATGCTTTCAAGGGTGAAGCGATTCGTGAAAGCGATCAGGCTTCGAAGATGTCCTCCCGATCGGGGAATCGGTATCTTCCATCGCTCAAGCAATTTCTCGTAAAACTCAGTCCTCTTTAGGGATACCTTGCCGGTTTTTGTTGATAGCTTGATTTCATAATTAATGGGAAGTTTCGAAATCTCATGCCACGGTCGATCCCATCTCCGATTCCACGATTCACCCAAGATAACGGACCTATGCGTTTGCACCGTTTCCCTTGTCAGTTTTGACAAAAACGACGCTAACCATGAGGAACGCTTGATAAAGGTCTCATCCTGCATAAACATGAAGTGCTCGTGATTGTTGGGCAACCGCCATCCGATGTCCCATGCGCCAAGATTCATGCCTATATTTGGGCGGAGAGCATGTTTAATTGACCTGGGATGATTGATCGGTTCGGAGCACTCATAGTTGCGAGCTCCGGAGAAATTGGCTCTAACGACATCTCTGACCTTTTGTTGGAGGGAATGATTATTCTTGTTTTCAGAAAAGTTATCGTCGTTTGACACGATCAGTAAGTCATACGGGTGTCCCGCCTCGTGTTCCGACATGCTCTTAAAGAGCTTATTGAGGTCGTCAACGCCTCGGGCAGCGTAATGAGAGACCACTACAAGTATCGGAGAGTCGTTCGTCAAGGCTTAAGCTATAGGCTTCGGGTTACAGTTAGAAGCATGATCAAGGCACAAAAAGCTCCACAATCGGGCACTTTGCTCAAAGCATTGGTCCTACGCGACCTTTCTCAGCGCTACCGTGGAAGCAGGCTCGGCATCTTTTGGGCTTTTCTTTTGCCGTTGCTGTTGCTTGCAGTCTACAGCTTCGTGTTCAGAACGATTTTCGCTGCAAGGTGGCAAATTGAGCCTGAAATCGATCGTGGTGTTGTCGGTTTGGAGCTCCTTAAGACGCTCCCTGAAGGGTTTTTGTTCGCATGCAATTTGTTCATTGGCTTACTTGTCTTGTCTGTCTTTAGCGAGGTGGTCAACCGAGCTCCAAAACTGATTGTTGAGCAGCCTCAACTTGTTCGAAGAGTCGTTTTTCCACTGCCACTTTTGGGTGCTGTGCTCACCATTTCTGCCCTGATTCAGGCTTTTATTCAATGGTTGGTACTTTTTATTGCCCTCATCGTGGCTATGGTTGTTTTCGCCGGAAGCTCTCATTCATCTTTTCAGTCGGCCTCAGCCGAAACGCTCGTATCTGCTTGGGCAGGATGGCTCTTGGTCCAGGTGCCACTTTCAGTTCTTGTACTCCTCTATCTCGCTCCGATGCTTTTGGCTATTTCCTGGACTTTTGCGGCAGTCGGAACCTACTTTCGCGACATTGCCCACTTAACACCAGCCTTGATGTCGGTACTGATGTTTCTCGGTCCCGTTTTCTACCCCAAAAGCGCACTTCCCGATCCCTACAGCGAGTGGATTTTATTGAATCCCTTAACAGTGGTTGCCGAGCAGTTAAGGCGCGTGTTGTTGCAAGGGGCTCAACCCGATTGGTACCAACTTCACGCATACCTTGTTGTCGGCCTTGTCCTAGCATGGCTTGGGCGTTGGCTCTTTATTCGCGTACAGGCAGGCTTTGCCGATGTCGTCTAAAGCTCCGCAAAGTACAAAGGCCGTTGCGATTGCTGCCCATGGTCTTGCTAAATGGTACGCCCCTCAGGCAGATCCTTCTCAACGCTTTTGGGAGGCGCTGCGTTTTGGGAACAAAATATCGGGCGATCTGACGAAGAACACCCACAAAACAGCAGCCTTTGCCTTACATCCCATTTCATTCCAGATTAGCGAAGGCGAAGTCGTTGGAATTGTTGGCAAGAACGGCGCAGGCAAATCGACACTGCTCCAGTTGCTCTGCGGAACGCTCCAACCAAGCGCAGGGAGCGTTCAGATTCAAGGAAAAATCGCTGCGCTCTTAGAGCTCGGCTCAGGATTCAACCCTGAATTTACAGGCCTTGAAAACGTACGTTTGAATGCTGCAATTCTTGGTCTAAGTAGCGAAGAAATTGCAGATCGTCTCGATAGCATTTTGAGCTTTGCCGATATTGGCGACTACGTCGATCGACCCGTCAAGACGTATTCTTCAGGGATGTTCGTTCGGCTCGCGTTTTCGGTTGCAGTCTGCGTCGATCCGCAAATTCTAGTCGTCGACGAAGCTTTATCGGTTGGTGATGGGCAATTTGCAAGAAAGTCATTTCAGCGAATCATGGAGCTTAAAGAGGCTGGAACGACAATCCTTTTTTGTTCACATTCCCTGTACCAGGTTGAATCACTCTGTGACCGTGCACTGTGGCTCGATCAAGGGCAACTCAAAATGCAAGGCGATGCAGCCGACGTTATTGCAGCTTATGCACAATTTCTTGACTCAGGACAGGCTACCGCCGTCCGAATGGCATTAAAGACCCACCAGACAAGTACCGTTTCGCAAGCACTTTCTCATCAG
>VGIH01000104.1 GCA_016867965.1 Betaproteobacteria bacterium
CAGACTTAAGCGGCCTCGGCATCCGGATCGGTGCGCTCAAGCTCAAGCGATGCGGCGAGCAGAGCCAAGCGCGCAACAACGCCATACATATAAAAACGGTTTGGCGCTGCACTGCCTGGCTTTGCTTTCATATCGGGCATGGCGTTTTGTTCAAACGCAAGGGGTACAAAATGCATTCCGGGGGCATTTAGATTCTCATCCGGTCCGCGATCGGTATGAACCCGATAAAAGCCACCAACTACGTAACGATCAATCATATAAACCACGGGTTCGGCCACTGCCTCATTAACCTTTTCAAAGGTGTAGACACCTTCTTGAACAATCACGTCGTTTACCTCAAGACCTTCCTTAACAACACTCATCTTGTTACGGTCACGGCGATTTAAGTTCTTTAGATCATTGGGGTCATGCGCAACCATCACACCCATTCCATAGGTTCCAGCATCGGGCTTCACGACCACATAGGGTTTGTCTTTAATCCCATACTCGCGGTATTTTTTGGCGGTCTTCTTGAGCACTTGATCAACTGCGGCAAGCAATTGCTCTTCACCCTTTTGCTCATGAAAATCCATACCCGTGCAGCGGGCGTAATAGGGATTGATCATCCAGGGATCAATATTGATTAGTTTGGCAAATTTCTTTACTAACTCTTCATAGGCTTGAAAGTGATTGGATTTGCGACGACTGGGCCAACCCGCATGCAATCCTGGTAATAAATATTGCTCATAGACATTCTCGAGTATTGGCGGAATACCAGCGGATAAATCATTGTTTAGCAAAATTGAGCAAGGGTCAAAATCTTTGAGGCCCAAACGAGTCTTACGTAAGCCTAATCGTGTAAGGGGTTCTAAAACTAGTTTTCCGCCCTCAGGTAGTTCAATGGCGGTCGGCTTTTTAATCTCCTCCGATAAGGTACCCAAACGGACATTTAATCCAGCTTGCCGCAGGATTGATGATAGGCAGGCAATATTCTGTAAATAAAACGTGTTGCGTGTATGCCGCTCTGGGATCAATAATAAATTTTTAGCCTCTGGGCAAATTTTTTCGATCGCCGCCATCGCAGCCTGAACGGCCAAGGGTAACATTTCTGGAGACAGGTTATTGAACCCACCTGGGAATAAATTGGTATCAACCGGAGAGAGCTTAAATCCGGAGTTACGAAGATCAACAGAGCAATAAAACGGTGGGGTGTGCTCCTGCCATTCCAAGCGAAACCAGCGCTCAATCGTTGGGGTTGCTTCGAGGACTTTGGACTCGAGCTCTAAGAGGGGGCCACTTAAGGCGGTAATAAGATGCGGGACCATAACCGCATTGTAAGTTTTTTGAAAGAAAGACGCGGAATCTTGCGATTCCGCGCTTAAAAACTAGGCAACCAACCAGTGCCACCTAGTGAGGGGTAAGAAAACAACTAATCACTATTGCAAATCAAATTACGACTCGTATGCAGCCTCCCCGTGGGAAGTAATGTCGAGTCCCTCGCGCTCTTCCTCTTCCTTGACGCGCAATCCAAACACCATATCCGCGATCTTGAAAGCGATGAACGCAACAACACCAGACCAAATCAGAGTCACCACCACGCCTTGAGCTTGGACGAACACTTGACTACCAATTGAATATTCGGTAGCAACTGCATTGGCAACATAGTCGTAAATACCAGCTCCACCTAAGGCAGGATCAGCAAATACACCGGTCAAAATTGCACCAACAATGCCGCCTACGCCATGAACGCCAAATACATCGAGGCTATCATCGGCGCCGAGCATACGCTTAAGGCCTGATACACCCCACAAGCACAGAACTCCAGCTACAAAACCAATAATGATGGCACCCATTGGACCAACAAAACCTGCTGCAGGGGTAATTGCGACTAAGCCTGAAACACAACCAGAGGCTGCACCTAACATCGATGGCTTACCTTTGGTTATCCACTCTGAAAGAGTCCAACCAAGAACTGCTGCGGCAGTTGCTAATAATGTAGTGGCAAACGCTAATGCTGCAGTCCCGTTTGCCTCTAAAGCTGAGCCGGCATTAAAACCAAACCAACCAAACCACAAGAGCGATGCCCCAACCATGGTGTAAGCCAGGTTGTGTGGCTTCATCGCTTCTTTGCCATAGCCAATGCGCTTACCAATTACATATGCGCCAACCAAACCTGCAATTGCAGCGTTGATGTGGACAACGGTACCTCCAGCAAAATCAAGAATGCCTTTTTGCCACAACCAACCAGCACTATTTGTCACAGCCTCAAGCGATGCCGCATCCTTAATTCCATCTGGGCCAGCCCAAAACCAAACCATATGGGCAATTGGCAGATAGCTAAAGGTGAACCATAGGATCATGAACAACAAAATTGCAGAGAACTTTGCGCGTTCAGCAAATGCACCGATGATCAGGCAGCAAGTGATGCATGCAAAGGTTGCTTGGAATGCCATAAATGATAATTCTGGTATGACAATGCCTTTACTAAATGTCGCGGCATTACTCTCTGGCGTGAGTCCGGACAAGAACAAACGATCCAAACCACCAAAGAACGCACTACCCTCTGTAAACGCAAAGCTGTACCCGTAAATGGCCCATAACACTGCCACTAATGAGAACACCACCATACATTGCATTAAAACGGAGAGTACGTTTTTACTGCGGGTTAAGCCACCATAGAACAATGCGAGGCCAGGAAGTGTCATCAACACCACTAAGACTGTTGATACCATCATCCAAGTCGTGTCTGCTTTATTCGGCGTTGGAGCAGGATCGGCTGATGGAGCAGCAGCTGGGGCTCCAGGAGCTGCCGCAGGCGCGGTCACTGCGGGTTTTTTATCATCGGCAGCGTACGCTGGAGAAACTAGCGCACCTGTCGTTGTGGTCACTGCAAGTGCCATAGCACCAGCAGCAACGAAACGTTTAATCCAATTCAACATGGTTAACCCCTTATAGTGCTGAGGTACCGGTTTCACCGGTACGAATACGAACGACATGTTCGATGGAAGTGATAAAAATCTTGCCATCACCAATCTTGCCTGTGCGAGCTGATTTCTCAATCGCCTCAATGGCGCGATCGAGAATGCCATCTTCTACCGCAGCTTCAATTCGAACCTTGGGTAGAAAATCAACGACATATTCAGCACCACGATACAACTCGGTGTGACCCTTTTGTCGACCAAAACCTTTCACCTCTGAGACGGTGATGCCTGAAACCCCAACTTCTGAGAGAGCTTCACGCACCTCGTCAAGCTTGAAAGGCTTGATGATTGCGGTAATCATTTTCATGCATATCTCCTAGATAGTGAGTGGAGTTAGAAAGTTTTAGTTAAGGAAATGAGGCCGCCAGCTTTGCCAAGATTTTTATATGGTGCGTTTGGAGTGACATACAAAGGGGTACCAGCAACGGACTTTGCATTGGTTCCAACATAAGATACGTTAGCACTTAACCCGCCACCAAAATCTTTAGTAATTCCAAGTTTCCAATCTGTGTAACTAAAGTCATAGGGTCCAACATTATTGGTAATCTTTTGCATTCCAACGTGGCCGTTTAGGATGATTCCCGCAAAACCTGTGTCGTAATTAACTGTTAGGTCTGGATAGTAAGAACCTTTGCTGTTATAGAATCCGAAAAGATTTGTTAGGGCATATGAAAATTTTACAAAGCCGTTGACAGGTCCAAAAGTGAAGTTTTGAGCAATGTAAGCTTCGGTTGTATTGGGACTTTGTGATGTTGCCTGTCTATTTGCATCACGTTGTCTTGTTGTTGTATTGAGACTTGCTGACAAGGTCCCACCAATAGGGTAGTAGTACTGTAAAACTCCAATGTCTGATGCAAACCCTGCACCAATAAGTTCTTTTTTAAATCCTGCATAAAAATCCATTTCCAGGGGGGCGCTTATATATTGGCTATTTGAGGCTGCAGTGTAGGTGTCACTAATCCAGCTAATACTTGAGTTCCAGTTACCAATGTAGAAACCGCTCTCATGAGCGTAATCAAAACCGCCTTGGATAGCAGGTTTAAAGTTTGATTGGCTGATACCGCGATAGCGGTAGTCATTCACAACGGTAACGTTCGCAGTAATTGGGCTCTTTTCTGGTGCTGGAGCGGGCGCTGGTGCCGATTGCGCCATTGCGCCGCCTGCCAATGCAGAGATGACTAGAGCAAGTGTGGTTTTCTTAGAAGTGTTCATAAATACTCCTTTTCTGGTTGATTAAAAGAATTGCACTACGTAATAACTAATGCAATTAGCATGCCAACCTTAAAATATCATTTATAATCAATTACTTATGCTGTTTAGACTGAATTTTTGTCTTTTGTTTAGGTTTCAACTTGGTGAAACTCCGTTGAATAACGGGCTTTTGCACCAAAAGAATGCACTGTAATTTGCACTTATTTTGTGCATGCAAGGTCTTTGGCTTCGCCCTACAATTTATCTATGCAAAAACCCAGTCAACTATTCGAGCAAATGCAGACCATTGTGGTCGATATGCAAAACAAGATCGGCGAGGTCATTCGCAACTCACCCGCTAAAGACATTGAAAAAAATGTCAGGGCCATGATGAACCAAGGCTTTCAACGCATGGATTTGGTTACCCGCGAAGAGTTTGATATTCAGTCGAAGGTCTTGGCTAAGACCCGTGAAAAGTTAGAAGCGCTTGAAGCAAAAGTAGCGGCACTCGAAAACAAATCCTAATACTCTAGGTTGCACTCTAGGTTGTCACTGGAATATTTTCTTCTTCATCGTCATCGCGAAAGAATGCGGCAGGATAGTATTTGGGTGCAATCAAGAACCAAATAAAGCCAGCAATTTGCACGACTAGAAATACGGCAAACGCCAAATCATAAGCACTGGTTTTATTCCATCCCATGGCAATTCCGAAATCCAATAAATGGCCAATACCCCATTGCACAATAAAGGCACCAATAAAGAGTGTGAGGTTGTATGTAGTGCTGACTCTTCCTGAATAGTGCTTCGGAAAATACAAAACAATAATGCTTTGTGCCAACACAAAGGAAGCGCAGGTAATGGCAAATAAATACCACCAGATCCATACCAAGGGTGTTTGCCAAAAATACGCACAAGCTTGCATGACCATTGAAGCACCGACCATCCAGGTCATATAATGCATGGTATCAATCCCGCGCTTTGCTAACTTTGGTAGGATCCATGCGTTAAAAAGATAAGCAACTAGAAGTACGGTATTAAATCCGAATACGATTTGTGCAGCGGTACTGGGTTGATACTCCATGACCTCAATGAGCCAAGGACCAAACCATAAGGTTTGAATCGCAATAAATCCGCCATAACAAAATGTGCCCAATGGCAGGATGCGCCAGAAAAATGGATTGGTCAAAATCGGCTGATAACTTTGCCACGACAAATTAGCGTGTGAGCCTGATACTTCATTATTAATATGTTGATGTTGCCGATTTTGCTGATGTTGCTTTCTCACTGGTAAACCAAAATACAAAATCAGGATTGCCAAAAACGATAAGCCGGCGAGCACTAAAAAGACCCCGCGCCAACCGATATAGGGTGTGACCAGATGCACTGGCCAGGTGCTGGCTAGTGCACCACTGGTTCCAAATACCAACATGGCTGAGGCAAGTTGCCCTTGCTGGGAAGGGGCGTACCACGCTCTAAAGCCC
>VGIH01000105.1 GCA_016867965.1 Betaproteobacteria bacterium
AATAATCGATGAAAAGTAGATATTTGCATAGGACCTCCGGATAATAAGGAATACAAGGAGTTTTCAATTCGTTGCCCAATTAACCAGCGTTCTTTTGGTCAATGATGGGGTACTGAATTAAAGGTTCCAATATAATCGGATTACCAATTTTTTGCTGTGAGCACCCCATCACATTCATGGCACGGCTCGATATGGATTCACTCTTGAGCAACAAATTACCTCAATGGACCTATCCTCAAGTACGTTTTCTCCTGGCCTTAAATCGACCAGTTGGTCCAATATGCGGTCGCGCTCATTCAAAAGAGAAAAGATATCCGTTTCAAGGCTCTTGTTTACTTGATTCGCTACCCATTCGTGCCAAAACCCATACTTAGAATTTTTTTGACATTCGGCTTCAGAAAAGGACCATCCTCGAAATAATTCAATAGTGTTCTCGGCCGGTAACCAATAATCACCAACCACCCACTGATTCACTACAAACCAATAGTCTGGCTGACCAGTTGAATCCAGTGCTAGCGCAGCCAGATGCGTTGTCACAGATTCAAGACCTAGCGCACGTACATCATGAGATGACCAACGTTTAAAAATATGGATATGGGTTGTTTCACCAGCCTCAGCACTGGTGTGACGATGTAGAAAATACTGTGCTCCAGTCACCAAATCAATAAAGTCATCCTCGGGAAAATGCCGCTCTTCATCTAGAGGTGGATTCTCATTGCATAATTCTAAAATGATAGTTTGCATACTCTTAGTTTCTGGAATTGCCTAAAAGTGAATATAGATCATGAACGCAGAGTTTAAAAAGCCAAAGTCAATCCAAGGTCGCTGCTCATGTTTTTGTAATTGACTTGCTAGTAAGGCTAGATACATCAATCGCTAAATTCGATGAAACAGCTATTTTTGAAATTAGCGATCGATTTCTTATAAAAGTAGCACCTTATTTTTTTGCGCCACACTTGGCACCACATTTAGCCTTTGCACCGCACTTTGATGCGGACTTACTACTGCTTGGACCACACTTTGATTTGCATTTTGCGCCGCACGCAGCTGCTCCAAAACTTGCCATTGCTAAAACTGAGGAAACGGCCATTGCAGATAGTAAAGAACGATTTTTCATAAATTCTCCTGTTGGTTTAATTAATACATCTGGCACAACTACTTCATATTAAGGCTTTACGTATGCATAACGATCTTTGCACGAGTTTTTCTAAAAAAGATTGGTCGAACGCCATTGGAGTAACAAAAGCATAGCCAAACAGTAGGCTAAATTACTTCATTACTGAAAATAATATAGAAATACAAACAAAGTATTTGTAAAGTATATTGATCTCCAGTATAAAGCCAGTTCAACTGGAGATAACCATGAAACACCTTTTATTACTCGCTTTAGCATCATTGATCAGTTTTTCAGCAAACGCGAATCAACCACTCATTAGTCCAAATGAACTCGAGATCAAATTACAAAACCCTAATTTACGGGTACTTGATATTCGAGATCCCAAGTCGTACGCAGAAAATCACATTCCGGGCTCCTTAAGCGCCCCATATGGCAAGTGGCGCGGTCCAAAAGAAAATCCTGGCGAATTCCCACCGCTACCAAAATTAACTGAATTGGTTCAAAGCCTTGGCTTAGGTCCCCAAAATCATATTGTGGTTACATCAAGCGGTGCAGATGAAACTGATTTTGGAGCTGCCGCGCGCGTTTATTGGACATTAAAAGTCTTGGGCCTAGAGAATTTATCAATTCTTAACGGGGGCATTAAGTCTTGGGTTGAGGCTAAACTCCCCTTAAATAATCAATCGGTCTCTGTTGCTAGAAGTACTTATGAGCCAAAGATCAATGCATCTTTAATTACTACCAAAGATCAACTTCTTAAAAAATCAGCAGATGGTTCTGCCCGTTTAATTGATGCTCGTCCTTCGGCCTTTTACAGTGGCGATACTCGTCACCAGGCGGCCAAGGTACCCGGCACACTTAAAGGGGCCTCTAATGTAGAGCACTCCAAGTGGTTTAATGAAAAGAGTCCGACGTTCATCTCTTCAGCAGAAGCTCAGAAAGTTGCGTCTGAGGCTAATTTAAATTCAAATGAAGAGGTAGTATCTTTTTGCAACACTGGTCACTGGGCAGCAACCAACTGGTTTGCAATGTCTGAAGTCCTGGGCAAAAAGAATGTATCGATGTATGCAGGCTCCATGGTGGATTTCACTAAAGATGGCGATACCAGCAAAATTGATAACGTCCCAAGTCGTGGAAAGCAGCTTTGGATTGATCTAAAACTTTGGGCAGATCGAACCTTTAACTAAATGAAACGGCTTCCGCTAAGCATCTGCCTAATTGCATTCTTTCTATTTCTTTTATGGAGCGTTTCGGTTCGCCAAAGTCTCCTCTACTTAATCGGAATTGGAATGGGGGCGACATTAGCGGGGGCTCGTTTTGGATTTACAACTGGCTGGCGGCAATTAGCTGAATCCAGGAATCCGAAAGGGTCTGTAGGACAAATTGTTCTTCTAGTAGTAGCAACCAGCTTAAGCATTCCTCTTCTCGCTACCTATCCAGAGCTAAGTGCAGCACTGGGTCCGCCAAGTTTTAGTTTACTTATCGGCGCCTTCGTATTTGGAATCAGTATGCAAATTGCAGATGGTTGTGGCTCTGGGAGTTTATACAAAGCTGGTATGGGTATTCCGTTAAATCTGGGCATTCTTCCACTTTTTGCAATTGGAAGTTTCTTGGGATCAGCACATCTTGATCAATGGCTATCACTTGGACAGCTTGATCCAATTAATTTGACGGATGAGCTCGGTGCGGCAAATACCGTGTTACTCACCTGGGTCATCTTAGGTTTTACCCTTCTCGGTATTTGGTTTTGGTCGAATCGACCTACTGTTCTTATCGATAAGCGTTGGATCTATGGTGGAATACTTCTGGCTATATTGGCAACCCTAAATCTAATAGTGGCCGGCCAACCTTGGGGCGTAGTCTATGGATTTGGTTTATGGGCTGCAAAAATATCATATGGACTAGGAATTTTTGATCCAACATCGAATAGCTTTTGGGGCCAATCGGGTAATTTAACAATCCTGACTCAATCCGTCTTATTAGACATTACTTCCATCACAAATATCGGCATACTCTCGGGAGCACTTTGGATCTCATCGAATCATCAAGAATCAACCAAGCCACTAACTAGTAATCAGTGGCTCATTGGTCTTTTTGCAGGTTTTATTATGGGCTACAGCTCTCGGTTGGCTTTTGGTTGCAATATTGGTGGCATGGTTAGTGGCATCTCCACTGGGAGTTTGCATGGGTGGATTTGGGTCCCAATGGCATTTTTGGGCACATTAATTGGAATTCGTATAAGGCGACGCTTTCAATTCTGATGAAAAACCGATATTTGCAAATTAGTTTCTGGGTGTTACTTCTAATCTTTTTAATATGGGATTGGAATGCTGCTAATCCTGTTAATGTATTCCTTGAACCGCCTGCAGTCACCATGGGATCTGGACAAAAATCTCAAGGGGGTCACTGCTCAAACGCGAAGAGATAAGATGGTGCCTAATTGAGCCATATCAGATTTAGCGAGATGTAAACCAAGTGACCGGTTTACACCCTGACATTTTGGCCTACCCAGCAGGAGTCGAACCTGCGACCTACGGCTTAGAAGGGCTGGCTAATCTGCGGAACACAATGTTCAACAATGACATACAGCTGGTAGGTTCGGGGTGTTCGTCAAAACAAGGGTCTTCGTGGCGTTGGGTGGGGTCAGATGTTGAGGGCTTGGTATCCACAGGTGTTTGTCGGGAAAACCGACATGATCTGAAATGAGAGGCAGATACAGACCCATTCGAGGCAATAAAGAATAAGGCTTAGAAAACTAACCTAACTTGCCATAGCACTGCAGTAGAAACATTGGGTGCGCTTAAACCAATTAGGAAATCCTCGTTTTTTAATATCTTTACAGCATAATAGTCTCGTACAGGAGGATTAGGGGCTCGCGTGACACACTCAATTATGATTGCTATCGTTGCTGTGATGGCCACGACTTATACAGCGGCGTGGGCTCAGAGTACGGCAAAAGTAGGTAGTGAGGCTCCACCTCCTTACACAACTACCCTTATAACCATTGCCGATGCTCGCAGTGGCATCGCTCAATGGGTTGACCTAGGTGAAGCTGGCGATTCACCAGGCGATATATTTGTGTTCGACCAACCATTGTTAAACAGTAACTACGAACCAATTGGCAAGAATAGTGGTTTCTGTATTCGCACGCTGCCCGGTAAATTTAGTGAATGCCAATGGACGCTAACCTTAGCGGATGGCACGATCACCGTTGCGGGCCGGGAGTCCGATGCTGGGGCCTCGATGATCCCAATCATCGGTGGCTCAGGTAAATATCAATTGGTCCGCGGGGTGATGGCAACCACCCCAAACTCAGACAAAACTTTTACCCAGATTCTCACGCTTTACTGCTTTGGACAGGACAGAGCGTCTGGGGCGTGTCAATGAGATTAAGGTTCCACGAGGAATCAATCAGGATGTCAGCAGACAGCTAGATGATCAGATCTGGAATTTGTCGGGAAAATCAATCAATTCAAGCGTCCTTTATTGGGACAATTGATCGCATAGATTGTTAAGATTATTAGTTGATATACCCTTTTTTATTTCTTTTATATATTTCATTTACTAATCCGCATTAACTAATATGAAAATCTCATCTCCCATAACCCTAAAAGGTAGCCATGCATCCTTAGTTCCGCTGGAGATGGCTCATTACGATGCTCTGTGTGATGCCGTCAGGGATGGCGAGCTTTGGAAACTTTGGTACACAACCATTCCATCGCCCGAGGGTATGGCAAAAGAAATAGAAAGACGCTTAGGGTTACAAAAAATAGGTTCAATGAATCCATTTTGCGTTTTAGATTCCAAAAGTAGGCCTATTGGTATGACAACCTACATGAATATTGACGAACATAATCGAAGATTGGAAATCGGTTCTACTTGGTATCGTAAATCCGTCCAAAGAACTGCAATTAATACTGAATGTAAATTGATGTTGCTGGCGCACGCTTTTGAGACATTGAACTGTATTGCCGTTGAATTTCGGACCCATTGGTTTAACCACCAAAGTCGAAATGGCATAGAAAGACTGGGGGCCAAGCTAGATGGCGTACTCAGAAGTCATCAACTAAATCGCCATCCTGATGCCATGAACAGCCTCAGAGATACCTGTGTGTACAGCATTATTGCCAGTGAATACCCTGCAGTAAAAGCAAATCTTTCCTATAAGCTAGCAAATACATAAGAGATATCGTTATTTGTCGGGTTTGCCGACAGATTCCATAACCTCATGGATAGGATATTCCCGTGGTTGAGGGCGGCTGGTTGCTTAAGCTTACGGAGTCGCCGAAAAAATATACTGCGATTAAGTGAAATATCAGTGTTTTAACTATGTCATTTAAAGCGACAATATTTGTCCCATATCTCCATAGTAAGACTTGACGCATACCCAAATCAATAAAAGCCAAATTAACAAAATTATGAATAGCCCTAAATAGCTTTTGGGCTTTAGTTGATTGGATTTCAACCACTGTTGGCTTGTT
>VGIH01000106.1 GCA_016867965.1 Betaproteobacteria bacterium
GCTGGTGCAATAAAGCCTACAATATGTCCTAAATAAATAAAAATTATAGCCATTAAATATCTAAATTTTATGACTAAATGACTCATTTTTTTATTTTCAAATTTTTATTGATTTCAATATTAATTAAAGTATTTAAGATTTTTTGTTTAAATGATCTTTCGCCATATGTATCTAAACAAGAATCTCTTAGTCTTTGTGGTGAGAACCATAATTCGTCACCTTTCTTATTTAAAATTTTTTCTAGGCCGTGTGCTATTTCATTGACATTACTTGGATTAACTAGCAACCCAAGTTTTCCATCTAAAAGTGCATCGCATGCACCATCTTCATTTCCGCCTAAGACGGGGATACCGCATGCCATGGCTTCTAGAAAAACAATACCAAAGCCTTCGCCTTTGCTTGGTAGGGCAAATACATCGGCTATTCGATAATGATCAACTAATTCATGATCCGAAATAAAGCCACAAAGTGTAACCCTATTATGGACATCTAAAGCTTTTGCAATTGACAATATTCGATTGCTGTCTGAGCCATATCCCACAATTAGGAATCTTGTTTTTAGGGTTGGCGGCAGTAACTTTAAAGCATAAATAATTCGATCGTATCCTTTGTACGCCTCTTTTGATTCTAATCTTGCAACTGTAAGTATTATTTTTTCATCGGTTTGAATATTGTATCGTTTAATTAGTTCAGAATTTTTTGGCCCAATGTTAAATTTTTTTGCAGATACTGTATTCGGGATTATTTTGATAGTATCTGAATCCACATCTATTTCTTCTAGCTGTTTTTTTGTCCATCTTGACACTGCCCAAACTGACTTAGCGTTGTGAAGCGCTAGTTTTCTTGAATAGCTGAGTGAGCTATTAATCTCAATACCATGAGCAACTAAAATATACTGAATTCCTAAAATCTTGTAAATCCAATATAAAAATGGACCAAAATTTATGTGCGTTGAAATAATGAGGTTCGGACGTGAGATTAGTGCCGATAAGAAAAGACACACTCCCAGCATTAATGGTTGAATAAATTTTGGCAATGATCCAAAACCGATAACCCGATGGCTATTGAATGATCCAAAATGATCTAGCCTGCTGTATAGCCGTAAATTTTTATAGTATTTTTTATCATTTCCGATTGTTAAGGCTAAAGCTCTGCTGTAAGAAGAGATTCCACCTCCAAAATTTAGGAACATAGGCGCACATATAATAACTTCTTTCTTCATTTACTTTATATTCTAGATGGTAATGCTTTTAACATATAAACCGATCAATTTCTACTTAAAATTTGCACTCGATTTACAATAATTATTAACTTAATACTCAGGAAATTTTATGTCACATACAATTTTAGTAACTGGTGGTGCTGGTTACTTGGGGTCGATTTTAGTTCCGGATCTCTTATCTTCAGGTTACAAGGTTATGGTTTTGGATAACTTTATGTTTAAGCAGTCCAGTTTAAATCACATTTGCAATAATTCTAACTTCGAGATTGTTAAGGGCGATATCCGCCTGAAAGATACTATTGCGCCTCTTTTGAAAAAGGCGGATATTGTGATTCCTTTAGCTGCGTTAGTTGGAGCGCCACTTTGTAATCTTGATCCAATTGGTGCAAGTACCACAAATCATGATGCAATTACACTGATGTTAAGACTACTTTCAAAGCAACAATTAGTACTGATGCCAACTACGAATAGTGCTTATGGAACCGGAGATAAAGGTAATTACTGTACAGAGGAATCCCCTCTAAAGCCGATATCACTTTATGCTACAGAAAAAGTCGCAATTGAAAATGAATTAATGCAAAGAGAAAATGCTATTAGTTTTAGATTGGCTACGGTATTTGGTATGTCTCCCAGAATGCGAACTGATTTATTAGTCAATGACTTTACTTATCGAGCTGTAAATGATGGCTTTGTTGTTTTATTTGAAAGCCACTTTAAGAGAAATTATGTTCATGTTAGAGATGTTTCAAGAGTTTTTCAACATGGAATTAAAAATTTTGTAAGTATGAAGGGTCATATTTTTAATGTGGGACTATCTGATGCTAATTTATCCAAAAAGGATCTTTGTGAAATTATTAAGAAGCAGATTCCTAAGTTCGTTTACGTTGAAGAGCAGGTTGGCAAAGATCCAGATCAGAGGAATTACATTGTTTCTAATCAAAAAATTGAGAACACTGGCTTTAAAACCCAATTTTCATTAGATGATGGTATTCGAGAATTGATCAAGGGTTATCAAATGATAAAAAATAGTAATTATGGAAATATCTAATTTATATTCTTCAACGATTTCAGGAGATGATCGTAACGCTTAATTTTGTATTTCATTCGCTTTAATTTATTCGATCACCAGTTTTTCTTTTGATATTTTTTGGGTATTTTTTTATTACATATTTTTTATAAAAGCATTTTAGAGTTTCATTAGCTCTTGTTGGATTAGTAATATTTTACTTCGAAACACTAATCTCAAATGCTGACCGAACACACTACTGCAAGATTTTATGCCGCAGCATCTGGTGCGGCATCAACACATACGTTGAATGTTCCGTTTTAGTTAAATAAGGTACTCTCGAACAATGATCAGATGAGTAAGATAATTGTGGTATTTGCTGTATTCCTTTCAGATTGGAATACTATTTTCTCTTTGACTGGATTAATTAAATGTCGCGCTTTGGAATTTGAGTTCTCGGTGAGTTCGAGTAACCTAGTCGTCAGTTGAAAGGAAGCCCTCCAATTCCTTTCCGGCGAGAGTTCCCCCCCCGGGGGGAGGGCAAGCAACCCAGTAGGAATTGAGACCCAAGCGCCCCCATTGGCTGAGAGAAACAGTGCGGGTGAGGAGAGCTCATAAGCTTGGTTGAGTACGGAACGGTGCTGGGGCATCACACTATTTTTACAAAACGAACTTCGTAGGTTATTGATTTTATTAATACCTAATTATGCAGATGATGAAATTAAATGAGACTTATTAATGGTGATGCATGCAAATCGGGTGAGATACTATTTTTAAATTTGTGCAAGGATGGTGAATATGAAGATGAGTTTGGTCAAAAATAAAGGGTAAGAACTGTAAAGGATGTGATCAGTACGTACCGCTTTGTAATGGTGGGTCGGGCGAGACTCGAACTCGCGACCAACGGATTAAAAGTCCGCTGCTCTACCGACTGAGCTACCGACCCAGTATCATTGACTTGCTTTTGATGGTGTTTGCAAGAGATTTGCCAAAAAAAGAGTAATTTTTGTAATTCTTCTTCGAGCAAAACCATGATTATAGCAAGATGTTGTGGCTCTACCCTTGAGTCGATTTGAGGCAGATTTTAGGTGTTATCCCCGCCTCGCTACTGGGGGATTTTTAGCAAAGTACTCCTTGATTCCTGCCAGGATGGCATCTGCGATCCGCTCTTGGTGGGTCTCGTCATTGAGCTTTTTTTCCTCCTGGGGGTTGCTGATAAACGCGGTCTCAATCAGGATCGAGGGTATGTCTGGTGCTTTGAGGACTGCAAATCCGGCTTGCTCGACCCGATTTTTATGTAAGGGTGCAAAACTGCCGATATTTCTAAGGACCGAGCCACCCACCTTGAGAGAGTCATTAATTTGCGCGGTCGTTGACATGTCAAGGAGCAGGTGGGCAATCTGGCCATCCTTGGTTTTGATGTTGATCCCGCCAATCAGGTCCGACGCATTCTCTTTATTAGCCATCCAGCGCGCGGTAGAACTTGTGGCTCCCTGTTGTGAAAGGGCAAACACCGATGCCCCTTTGGCATGGGGCTGGATGAAGGCATCGGCATGAATCGACACAAAGAGGTCAGCTTCTACTTGGCGCGCTTTATAAATACGGCGATGCAAGGGGACAAAGTAATCGCCATCGCGGGTTAAGAAGGGGCGCATTGCATCTTCCCGATCAATTTTGGTCTTTAGGCGTTTGGCAATCGAGAGCACAATGTTCTTTTCATGGGAGCCTCGCACACCAATTGCTCCAGGGTCTTCGCCGCCATGACCGGGATCGAGCGCAATGGTAATGAGGCGTTTAAAGGGAATACGTTGCGTACTTGCACTCGGTGGAATCTGCTCTTTATGTTTATTGCTTGTTGCCCCTGCTTTGTGATTGACGGAGCGCTCCAGCTTGGCAAAGGCGGCAATCGGATCATCATCTAGTTTAGCTGCACTATCTTTGCGGGTGGTGGCGCGCTCCTCAGCGAGTAACTTTTCTTTTTTGGCCGACTCTTTCACAAGCTGCATGAGTGGATCAGGCGGATTGGTTGGATAGAGATCAAAAATTAGTCGGTATTGATACTCGGCTACAGGATCCAAGGTAAAGAGTTGGGGTTTGACCGCCTCTTTAAGATCGAACACCAGTCTGACAACGGTGGGCTGAAATTGCCCCACCCGAATTTGGGCGACATAGGGATCGTTGGGCTTGACCTTGGCGACCAGGTCTTTGAGTGTAGGGTTAAGTTCGAGGCCATCAATATCCACCACTAAGCGATCAGGCCCCGTGAGAAGTTGATGGAAGATCGGCAGAGCCTTATCAGATTCCAAAGTAATGCGGGTGTAATCCTCGGAGGGCCAAATCCGCACGCCAAAGAGTTTTGCCCCCGCATTAGCCTGCACTAGTTCACTTTCAGTGAGAAGTACATACAGCACCCCCAAAGTACCCATGGATTGAAGCCCTTTTTGAAGTGCGCGGCGGCGGTTGGTGTCCATGGGCTTAGTGACTTCTGCTAGTGATGGATTGAAGAATCGCTTCGCCCTTTACTGTGTTTGCTTCAATCGCAACCGTTCTGGCGAGTTCGGATTCCTGTTGATTGGGATGCATGAGGGTGATTGACAGATCCATAGCAGGGAGGGTGGATTCGGCCTTCCCTGGCCACTCGATGATGCACAGTGTCGGGTTCTCGGATTGGGTAAAGTGCTCCAAAAGCCCAGCCTCAACCCATTCTTCTGGACTTTGCATGCGGTAGAGGTCAAAGTGAAAAATGTGTAGCGCTTCGTTGGGTAAATCCAGAATATGCTCTTCACATAGACTGTAGGTTGGGCTTTTGACTTTGCCCCCATAGCCCATGGCTTGCAAGAGGTAGCGCGTGGCGGTGGTTTTGCCAGCCCCTAAATCGCCATCGAGGCTGATAAAAAGCGATTGGGATTTTTGGGGAGTGGGGGCATAAAACGCCAGGATCGCATTGGCGAGTATTCGTACCGCCTCTGCAGTGGCCCTCTCATCTTTACAATGAATAGTATGGTTTTTTGCCAAACGTATCTTGACCTCGTGCGTTCAAACCCATTTATACATCTATTCTAAATTGCCTATGCATTCTCATGTATCTTCGCAAGAATTGCACACCCAGTGGGCAGAGTTACGCGCCTGGCTTAATACCCGTGCCAAGCAACTGGGTTTTGGCGAGGTACGTATAACTGATACGGATGTCCGCGATTCCCACCCCTACTTATTGCAATGGTTAGCGCAGGGTCGCCATGGCCAAATGAACTACATGGAGCGTCACCAGGATTTGCGCGCTGATCCAAGTGCCTTGCAAGCGGGCGCCATACGCAGTATCTGCCTCACCATGCCCTATTTGAGTGGGGCA
>VGIH01000107.1 GCA_016867965.1 Betaproteobacteria bacterium
GGTGAATAAAATCCTGAAGGTCTGGATATTATTCGCCACTCCACAGCGCATTTACTCGCGTATGCCGTCAAAGAATTATTCCCTGATGCACAGGTCACCATTGGCCCCGTGATTGAGAACGGCTTTTATTACGACTTCTCCTATCATCGCCCCTTTACGCCAGATGACCTAGCTGCGCTTGAGAAAAAAATGCTGGAGCTTGCCAAGAAGGATGAACCCGTCAGCCGTCAAGTGATGCCCCGCGATCAAGCCGTTGAGTTTTTTAAACAACAAGGCGAACTCTACAAAGCAGAAATCATTGCAAGCATTCCCCAAAACGAAGAGGTCTCGCTCTACACCGAGGGTAAATTTACCGACCTGTGCCGCGGCCCTCACGTCCCCTCCACTGCAAAGTTAAAGGTATTCAAGCTCATGAAGCTCGCTGGCGCCTATTGGCGCGGTGATAGCAAGAATGAGATGTTGCAGCGGATTTACGGCACTGCTTGGACCAAGAAGGAAGATCAAGATGCCTACTTGCACATGCTCGAAGAGGCTGAGAAGCGCGATCATCGCCGCTTAGGTAAGCAGCTTGATTTATTTCATTTTCAGGATGAGGCGCCAGGCCTGGTGTTCTGGCACCCCAAAGGTTGGGCCATTTGGCAAGAGGTTGAGCAGTACATGCGCCGCGTGTATCAGCAAGAGGGCTATCAGGAGGTCAAGGCTCCGCAAATCCTCGATCGTGGACTTTGGGAAAAATCCGGACACTGGGACAACTACAAAGAGAATATGTTCACGACCGAGTCCGAGAACCGTGCCTATGCATTAAAGCCCATGAACTGCCCAGGCCATGTGCAAATCTTTAATTCAGGGTTGCATAGCTATCGGGAGTTACCGCTACGCTTTGGTGAGTTTGGGCAATGCCATCGCAATGAACCCTCCGGCGCATTACACGGGTTAATGCGAGTGCGCGGATTTACTCAAGACGATGGCCATATTTTTTGTACCGAGGATCAGATTCAGGCAGAGGTCGCTGCATTTGACCAGGCGGTTCGTGCGGTCTATCGCGATTTTGGCTTTACAGATGTCGCCGTGAAATTAGCCCTGCGTCCTGCTAAGCGGGTTGGGGATGATGCCATTTGGGATAAAGCCGAGGCATCACTGCGGGGAGCGCTCAAAGCATCCGGTCAAACGTGGGAAGAACTTCCTGGTGAGGGCGCTTTTTATGGACCCAAAATTGAATACCACCTAAAGGATTCGATTGGACGTTCGTGGCAGTGCGGCACCATGCAAGTCGACTTTTCCATGCCAGCGCGCCTCGGTGCTGAGTATGTTGCTGAAGATAACAGCCGTAAAGTTCCAGTGATGTTGCATCGCGCGATCGTTGGTTCTTTAGAGCGTTTTATTGGGATTTTGATCGAAAACCACGCTGGCGCAATGCCAGTTTGGCTCGCCCCAACCCAAGCAATCGTCCTTAATATCTCTGAAAATTCGGCCGAATATGCCCAAAAAATCCAGCAAATGCTGAAAAAACAAGGGTTTAGAGTGGAATCGGATTTGCGAAATGAGAAAATTACGTATAAAATACGCGAGCACGCATTACAAAAACTGCCTTATTTGCTTGTTGTTGGCGATAAAGAGCGTGAAAGTAATACGGTGGCCGTTCGTGCCCGTGGCGGAATTGATCTAGGGGTAATGCCCGTAGATGCCTTCGTCACCCGACTCCAGCAGGATATTGCCCAGAAAGTCGGACCCGAGCTTAGCTAGGGGGTGTGATGGCTTTTGATTGTTTTTGAGAGAGGAATTAGAAGATCGCTACTGAAAAATTGCAACGCATCAATCAGGAAATTACTGCTCCTGTAGTGCGTTTGATCGGACCCGACGGCAACGTAGTCGGTGTAGTTAAGTTGAACGAAGCCTTACGATTGGCTGAGGAAGAAGATACCGACTTAGTCGAGATTGCTCCGAATGCTGATCCACCTGTAGTCCGCGTGATGGACTTCGGCAAGTTCAAATACCAAGAAGCCAAGCGTCAGCACGAAGCCAAGCTGAAGCAAAAGGTGATTCAGGTGAAGGAAGTGAAATTCCGGCCTGGTACCGATGATGGTGATTACGGTGTCAAACTACGGAATCTGATCCGCTTTTTAGAAGATGGCGATAAAACAAAAATTACGCTTCGGTTTCGGGGTCGCGAAATGGCCCACCAAGAAATCGGTGCAAAGATGTTGGATCGACTGAAGGTAGATTTAGAGCCTTATGGTCAAGTCGAGCAGTTTCCGAAGATGGAAGGCCGACAAATGGTGATGGTCTTAGCACCCGCCAAGAAGAAGTAAGAGTTTGTAGTAGATGCAGTAGTAAGCAGTACCAAGTAGCGAATGATCGGTACAGGAAGAGCAACCGTCGGTTGCCACCGTAGTCGCACAGAGAATGAAAAGGGAGCAGTCATGCCCAAAATGAAGACCAAAAGTGGCGCAGCCAAGCGCTTCAAGGTCCGCGCGAGCGGATCGATCAAGCGAGGACAGGCGTTCAAGCGTCACATCCTCACCAAGAAAACCACCAAGAACAAGCGTCAATTGCGGGGTTCCGCTCCGGTCGCGAAATCCGATGTGAAGTCGATTCGCGCCATGATGCCTTACGCATAAATCTTAGGAGAGCACAATGCCAAGAGTAAAACGTGGGGTTACAGCGAGAGCCCGTCATAAGAAAGTCACCGATGCCGCAACTGGTTATCGTGGACGTCGTAAAAACGTATTCCGGATCGCTAAAGAAGCGGTCATGCGCGCTGGGCAATACGCCTATCGCGATCGTCGTAATAAGAAGCGCGTATTCCGTGCTTTATGGATTGCAAGGATCAACGCCGCTGTGCGTGAACATGATATGACCTATAGCGTGTTCATGAATGGCATGAAGAAAGCGTCGATCGAACTCGATCGTAAAGTTCTCTCGGATATGGCCGTGTTTGACAAAGACGCATTTGCTGCTTTGGTCACACGCGTCAAATCTGCTGTAGCACACGCTTAAGTTCCTGCAACCATGGTTTCTCTCGACCAACTTGTCGAGGATGCCAAACGCGATTTCTCCAAAGCCAGCGACCCTGCTGCTTTGGAGGATGCAAAAGCTCGGTATCTCGGTAAATCAGGACTCTTAACTGAGCGCTTAAAGGCGCTTGGTGGGATGTCGCCTGAAGAGCGTAAAAGCGCAGGTGCGGAGATCAACCGAGCCAAGACAGCTGTTGAGGATGCCTTAAATGCACGCCGTCAAGCGCTCGCGGATCAAGTATTACAAGCCCGACTTGCGGCTGAGGCAATCGATGTTTCATTGCCAGGTCGTGGACAGGCCTTAGGTAGTTTGCATCCAGTGATGCGCACCTGGGAACGGGTTGAAACCATTTTTCATTCGATTGGTTTTGATGTTGCCGATGGCCCAGAGATTGAAACCGATTGGTTTAATTTCACGGCCCTCAATAGCCCTGAGAATCACCCTGCACGCTCCATGCAGGACACCTTCTATGTCGACGGGAACGATGCGCAAGGCAAACCACTGTTACTTAGAACGCACACGAGTCCGATCCAGGTGCGTTACGCAAGCGAGCACGTTAAGCGCTATGGTCAGGATAATATGCCGCCGATCAAAGTGATTGCGCCGGGCCGGACCTACCGTGTGGATAGCGATGCAACGCATTCGCCCATGTTCCATCAAGTAGAGGGCCTATGGATTGCGAAGGATGTCTCCTTTGCTGATCTAAAAGGTGTCTACACCGATTTCTTGCGCACCTTTTTTGAGACCGACGCCTTGCAAGTCCGTTTTCGGCCATCGTATTTTCCATTTACTGAGCCATCGGCTGAAATTGATATGGCCTTTGCTAGCGGTAAATTAGCCGGTCGATGGTTGGAGATTTCAGGGGCGGGCCAAGTCCACCCCAATGTGTTGCGAAATATGGGTATCGATCCCGAGCGGTATATGGGGTTTGCCTTCGGATCGGGTCTCGAGCGTCTGACCATGCTGCGCTATGGCATTGACGATCTACGCCTCTTTTTTGATAACGATTTGCGCTTCCTTGCGCAATTTCCGGCTTAGTCCGCATCATGCAATTTTCTGAATCCTGGTTACGTCAGTTCGTTAATCCGCCCATTGATAGCGAGGCACTGTCGCACGCGTTAACCATGGCAGGTCTTGAAGTCGAAGAGCGACGCTCACTGGCTCCACCATTTACTAAGATTGTCGTAGCTGAAATTATTTCAGCAGAGCAGCATCCCGATGCGGATCGCTTGCGAGTCTGCCGTGTCAATGCAGGACCTAACCATTCTAATTTGCAAATTGTGTGTGGTGCTCCAAATGCACGCGCTGGTATCAAAATTCCGTGCGCCTTGGTTGGGGCTGAGTTGCCTCCTAGCGAAGTCGATGGAAAACCATTTCAGATCAAGGTTGGCAAGTTACGCGGTGTTGAAAGTAATGGGATGTTATGTTCTGGGCGCGAGTTGGGTCTGGGCGAAGACCATGCCGGAATTCTGGAGTTACCCAAAGACGCTCCAGTGGGTGAGGACCTGCGCGAGTACCTGCATTTAGACGATCAACTCTTTACCATCAAACTCACACCCAATAAAGCCGATTGCTTATCGCTCATCGGTATTGCGAGGGAAGTCGCTGCGATTACTGGAGCTGCTCTTTGTGTTCCAAAGCGAGAGCCGCTTGCATCAACGATCAATGATCGCGTGTCGGTCAACATCATGGATTCAGATCTGTGCAGTCGGTTTGCTGGACGCGTGATTCGAGGGGTGAATACTCATGTAGCGACACCAACCTGGATAAAAGATCGCTTAGCAAGCGCTGGTCAGCGCAGTATTTCACCATTGGTGGATATCTCGAACTATGTGATGCTTGAGCTGGGTCAGCCTAATCACATTTTCGATCTTGATCAACTAAAGGCTCCCATCGAGGTGCGCTGGGGCAAGCCTGGCGAGTCTTTGAAGTTACTCAATGAGCAAACGGTAGAAGCCCATTTGGAAGGAATGTCTGTTGGTGTGGTTGCAGATCAGATGGGCCCCATTAGTCTTGCGGGGATTATGGGCGGCGATCGCACCGCAGTGAGTGATAAAACCCAGAACATCTATGTTGAGGCAGCCTTTTGGTGGCCAGCAGCGATTGCAGGTCGCGCTAGACGGTATCACTTTACAACCGATGCAGGCCATCGCTTTGAGCGCGGGGTTGATCCGCAATTAACCATTTCTGCATTGGACTACCTAAGTCAACTCATTATGGAGATCTGTGGTGGTCAATTGGGTCCGATCGATGATCAAATCACGCATTTGCCAGAACGTAAAGCGGTATCGATGCGCTTAGAGCGCGCTCAATGTGTGATTGGTATTCCATTGAGCATCGAGCAAGTGAGTGATGTGTTTAAGCGCTTGGGTCTTGAGTTCACGATTACCGGACAAGGTGGGGCGACCGTATTTACAGTACAAGCCCCGAGTTATCGCTTTGATCTGGATATTGAAGAGGATTTGATCGAAGAGGTGGCCCGTTTGTATGGCTTTGAAAACATTCTGGATCACCCACCCA
>VGIH01000108.1 GCA_016867965.1 Betaproteobacteria bacterium
AGCCTCGGCAAGAAGACATTGCCCTGGCCAATTTGGAGCGCCAGGGCTTCTTGGTGAACTTACCCAAGATTGCGCGTATCAAGCCCTCGCCGAGGCTCTCGGCCACCGAGGTGCTGTTTCCGGGGTACATCTTCTTTGCCCCCTATTCGCAGGCGCAGTCGATTGCCCCCGTGCGAAGCACCCTGGGGGTGAGCCGGCTGGTGCGGTTTGGTCAGTCGGTGGCCACCCTGTCCTCAGACCTGCTCGAAGAGATGCTCGGTTTTATTGCTCAAAAGAGCAGTGCCCCTGGCGGCCTGGCCGCCCACATCAAGGGCATTGTTGGCGGCATCCGGGTAGAGATCACCGAAGGGCCCTTTGCGGGACTTGAGGGCTTGGTCTCTGCCGTGGCCAAAGACCGGGTGATGGTGCTGCTGGAAATCATGGGCAAGCCCCAGTGCCTGCAGTTTGCCCACCGCGCCCTGTCTGCCTGCTAGCTTGCCTGCTAGATTCCCTGCTAGCCTACCTGCTAGACTGTTCAACTTCAAACGCTGTCGTTAGAGTTATTTTGCGTTTCGTTGTTCTTACTGGCATGCCAGCGGCTTTATTTCAGGCCGCTCGGTAGGGCGGTAGCGTGCCTAATCGTGCGTAATGCCTACTGGCCCCCCCTGCCACCCCTGATTGCCTATCTTTCCTATTCTTTCCGTCTCTCCCCGTCCTCCCCCGCTCACCATTCCTTAATGACCAGCCGCCAGAGCGTCCTTCAAGAAGACACTGCATTTCGGGTGCTTCGCATCCTTGAGCAAGAGCCCAGCATCAGCCAGCGGGAGTTGGCCAGCCGGCTGGGTTTGAGCCTGGGTGGGGTGAATTACTGCCTGCGCGCGCTGGTGGACAAGGGCTTTGTGAAGCTTGAGAACTTTCGCAACAACCCCAAGAAACTGGGCTAACTGTATGCACTCACCCCCGCGGGGGTGGCTCAAAAGGCTGCCCTGACCACTCGCTTCCTGCAAAGAAAGATGGCGGAGTACGAGGCCCTAAGGGCGGAGATTGAGGAGATCAAGGGAAGTGGTGGGGGTCCCAGTGGGGGTCTCAGTGGCGATGCGGCTATGGGGACCGGCCCAATTGAGGGTCCGGGTGTCGGTATCGGTATCGATATCGGTATCGGTATCGGGAAATAGCGGGCCCTGCGGTTTTCCAAAAAAGGCGAAAAAAATCGAAGTGTTAAACACAGGCAATCTTTTAAACAAAAATGGATAGGAAGAGAATGGCGAATGTTCTCGTAACAGGTGGAGCTGGTTATATTGGATCCCTTCTTGTCCCCGAACTGCTAGGGGAGGGACATAAAGTTCATGTAGTTGATAACTTTATGTATGGTCAAAACAGTCTCGCAGCAATGTGTGCGGATGAGAATTTTTCAGTGACTAAACTTGATGTACGAAATATCTCAGAGCTAAAACCGCATCTATCAAAGTCGGACATCGTAATTCCCCTTGCCGCTTTAGTTGGGGCGCCTATCTGCGCGAAGGATCCAATTGGAGCTCAAACAGTAAACCACGACTCTGTCCTTGATCTATTTAAAAATCTCAGCAGACAACAACTAATTTTGATGCCTACGACGAATAGTGCCTATGGATCTGGTGATGAAAATAATATGTGTACTGAAAACTCGCCTCTAAACCCAATATCAAAATACGCAATCGACAAGGTAGCTATAGAGAAGGAGCTAATGCAGAGAGAAAACTCAATAAGTTTTAGGTTGGCGACCGTTTTTGGAATGTCACCTCGAATGAGGATCGATTTGCTTGTAAATGATTTTACGTATCGCGCAATAACTGACCGCTTTGTTGTCCTGTTTGAAAGTTCTTTTAAACGAAACTACATTCATATAAGGGACGTTGTTCGCGTTTTCATTCACGGAATCGTAAATTTCAATTCTATGAAAGGCGAAATTTTTAATGTGGGCCTGTCGGATCTGAACCTATCAAAGTTAGAGCTGTGTGAAAGAATAAAAAAACACGTACCCGAGTTTGTGTACCTAGATGCGCCCGTAGGTAAAGACCCAGATCAGAGAAACTACATCGTATCAAATAAAAAACTAGAAAAAACTGGGTTCAAGCAACATTATTCCTTGGATTTCGGCATCAATGAGCTCTTGAAGGGCTATCGAATGTTAAGAAATACAACCTACGGAAACGTATAACTAAACATGCGTCAAATAATCTCTAGAGCACCGCTGCGCGTCAGCTTTGTAGGCGGTGGTACTGACAGGCGTGAGTGGTTTGAGAAACAAAACGGGGCAGTAGTTTCAGCTGCAATTCAGCAATATGTCTATGTTTCAGTTCGTAGATTACCGAGTATTTTTGACTTTAATTTTAGAATTGTTACTTCAAGAGTTGAGCAAGTCAATACACTTGATGAAATTGAGCAGCCTATTGTGAGGGAAGTACTCCGATTCCTTGCCAATCCAAACGATAGACTCGAAATCGTTTACAACGCGGACCTTCCTGGAAAAAGTGGGATGGGTTCAAGTTCGAGTTTCGCGGTAGCCTGCATTGAGGCCGTGTCGAGTTTTTATAATAGAAAACTTAACAAAGCGGAAATCGCTGAGTTAGCTATAAAGATAGAGCGTGATATTCTGCAGGAAGCGGGCGGCCTCCAAGATCAGATCGCTGCAGCCTATGGGGGTATTAACAAGATAAAATTTTCCAGAAGTAAGTTCGAAGTGGAGAGTATAGAGCTATCTGAAAATCAGATTGAAAAAATGCAGAAAACATTTTTTCTAGTCTTCACAAAATTCATTCGGACAGCCTCTAAAGTTGAAGCGCGAAAGACGGCTGATATTGAAAACTTCAACATTATTCACAAGAAAATTTATGAACAAGTAGATGATTTTCATAAAGAGATCCTTTCAGAGGAGCTTGACGTTTCGAAACTCGGGGAGTTTTTATCTCAAAATTGGCAATTTAAAAAGCAACTTGATCGAACTGTTTCAAATAAAGTTCTAGATCAAATTTATAATCAATTCTTAGACTGCGGTGTAAAAGGTGGGAAACTCCTGGGAGCGGGTTCTGGTGGGTTTTTTCTCTTCGCAAAAGATAAAAGCTATATACCATCTACTCAGATTGCAGAGGAGTTTTTCCTTCTGCCTTTTACCGTTGACTTCACGGGCGTCTGTACAATCTATCGAAATCTATGAATATAAAATCAACTTCCTCTGTGATGGGCCTATTGGAGGCCTTTGCTGACCCCAATATAGATGATGTTTATATCGCTGATCTTGATACGTTTATACTGCGAGACGAGTTTCGCAAAACGCTCAAAGCTAATTTCTCCCATCTGTTTACAGTTTTAGACGTTATTAACCAAATAGGGGCTGATGCGCGAGGTCGTCGACCCCATGAGAGAAAGAATATTCCCGTAGCATGTCCATATCTTGGCGTCGAGGAGTTTAAAAATTATATCGATGCTTATCTATCAGGCTGGATTTCAAGTCAAGGGGATTACGTCAAAGAATTTGAGAGGAAGTTTGCCGAGAAACTTGAGGCGAATTTTGCCGTCTCATGCTCAAACGGAACCGCCGCGCTACAGCTAGCGCTTCTCGCCCTGGGGATCGGCCGGGGTGATTCGGTCCTAGTTCCTGATTTCACGTTTGCTGCAACAGCTAATGCTGTACTCAGCGTTGGCGCGACTCCAATTCTTGTTGACTCTGAGCCGAATACGTTTGGACTAGACCCTTTAAAAGCTGAAAAGCTTATAAGACCTGATACAAGGGCGATTATTCCAGTTCATGTGTTTGGGAATGTGTGTGACATTGGTTCGCTGTTAGAGCTCGCAAATAAATACTCGCTATTTGTAATCGAAGATAATGCAGAGGCTCTTGGATCACGTTTCAGAGATCGTTACACTGGGACACTAGGTCATATCGGTACATTCTCGTTTTTCGCTAATAAAATGATCACAACAGGTGAGGGGGGGATGTGCGTAACAAGAGACTATGTAATAGCTGAGAAAATGAGAGAAGTAAGGGATCATGGGATGAAGGCGGAAAGACGATACTGGCATGCTCGTATGGGCCTGAATCTAAGAATGACCAATCCTCAGGCAGCAATTGGTTTGGCACAACTTTCTCGTTTAGATGAAATGATAGAACAACGAAGAACGTTAGAGAATGCTTATTTGAAGGCTCTGAGTTCGATTAAGTCGGTCGAAATGGTCGGTGCAAAATCGACTGAATCGGAAAATGTGGTTTGGTTTGTTTCGTGCTTGGTTCCGGGCCATGCAAGACAAAGGATAATTAATGATGCTAAATTAGCTCAAATTGATATCCGGCCTTTTTTTAGTTCCTTAAGCTCCATGCCAGCATTTGAAATTTACGGCAGGAGTTGCCCGGTAAGCTTGAACCTTAGCGGAAGGGGTATAAATCTCCCGACCCACAGCGTGGTAGATGAAGAAACTATTTTAAAAATAGCTGAGATACTTAGAAAAGCTACAAACAAAAAATATTGATGTCGAGTATATTCATTTTTGGAGCCGGTGGACACTCAAGGGTTGTTGCTGACACTGCTCTGTTGAATGGATTCTCCACAATATTTTTTGTGGAGGAAAACCAATACTTCACCAGTTCTCAAAACACTATATCCGAGGAAGTTTTTTATAAAAAATTTTCCGATAAACGAGTAGATGTTTGTTTGGGGATAGGTTTTAACTTTCTTCGTGCCAAGATTGCCTCCAGCCTTAGACACACGTGCAAAGGTGTAAGGTTTCCTACTTTAGTTCACCCCAACGCAAGCGTAGCAAGGTCTTCGATCATTCAGCAAGGCTCGGTAATATTTTCGGGAGGGTGTGTTGGTCCAGCGTCGATAATTGGCGCCCACTCTGTAGTTAATCATAATGCATCGGTCGATCATGATTGCTGTCTATCAGATTTCGTCTCGATTGGCCCGGGGGCGAGGCTCGGCGGTAATGTAAGGATTGGAGCGCGCAGCTACGTCGCAATAGGTGCGACGGTGGTGGATGGACTTAATATTGGATCAGACGTTTTAGTTGGTGCAGGGGCCCTCGTTCTGGGTGACGTCGAGGACTGTAGCATTTCTTTTGGAACACCAGCTAAATTTATAAGAAAAAGACCCATCGATGAAAACTACCTAAAAAAGAATGATTAAGAATGCACGAAATTGCTACTTTAAAAGCAACGGGAAGTCGTATCGTAAACCTTTAGAGGGCAATCCCTGAAGGTGTTCATCAAGCTCAGCGGCACCCCAAATGACACGTAAAAGAGATCGTACTTATTATCAGGATTTGCTGGAGTCCTTCAAACTCTGGGAGCTTATATGGCTAATCGCAAACACCAGTAGAACATTACGGTTTGCAAGGACGCGCGTTGGTTCCGCTTGGATGATTATTAATCAAGCAGTCTTTATAGCGACAGTTGGCCTAACGATGAGTTACGTATGGAAACAGAGCGTGTCGGAGTACCTGCCGTACTTGGCATTGAGCCAAATATTATGGCTGCTCGCGAATAATATTATTGTAGGATC
>VGIH01000109.1 GCA_016867965.1 Betaproteobacteria bacterium
ATAAGCCAACATCGGAAATCAGAAAATCGATATCAACAGATTCTCTATATTCACCATGCCGAAGCGTAATGGCTGTTCCACCCCCAAAGAAACATTGATGTGCCATGAAGTATTCGGGGTTAAGGTGTGCTAACACCACAGCAATATTCTGATGATGGGCTCGCTTATACAAGAAGACATCCTTTACCAATAGTTTCTTTTAATTGTTCAATCAATAACTGCTCTTCGCTTGTTAAGCTTTTCAAATCCATAAAACGCCAATTACGTTCATAAATATTTAACGCATCATGTGGTGAAATCACAGCATCCTCACGCAATTGCCAAGCTAATTCTTTGAGTTGTAGATAGCGCTGAATTGGAATTTGTTCATCATCCGGACGATTAGCATCAAAGCTAGGGCCTGGAGTTAATTTTGGAGCAAGTGGTTCGGGATTTTTTTCAAGCGCAAACAACCCAAGCCCCAAAACCTTACAGACCTGCACATAAGCCCCGATACTGACCGAGGGCTCGCCTTTTTCAATGCGGTGCAAAGTGACCCTTGAAATGGATGCGCAATTGGCGACCACCTGTGAGCGCACCCCCAAGGATTTGCGACGCATTTGAAGCGTTTTGCCTAGTTCGACAAGGTAGTCAAGGTTTGCTGGATTGTTATTCATTTGTTTCTGATTATATACAAAATTAATTATTTGTAAATAATAAGAAACATTATTTGGTATCTCTCCTGGTCGTCAATTTTTAGAAAAATTGGGGGATTGTTCAAGATCTTCCATAAAATCGTCCGACAACGCCAGGCCATTTAGGAAAAAGTGATCCCAGGTATGCCCAATAGGGGCAATGATTCGTTCATTTCCATGTATACGGATGACAACCCTCTTAACCACCTCTGGATAACATGCATCACCAGTCAGTGGGATGACTTGGTTTCCATTCTCAGTAATGAAGGTGGTAATTACGATGGGTATTTTGTTTTTTTATGAGCAACTTGTTAATCGAACTAGATAACTTTTAACTAAGCGCAAAGGACCCGAACAGAAAAATCAAGCGTACTGAATTTCTACCGGATTGGGGCTTGAGCCAGTTTTACTTCCCAAGATCTGATGCAAGTTGCGTAGGCAATTGTCATCCGGGTAAAGACGAACATCCTCCGGAAACTGAACTAAACAAGCCCCGCCTTTGGCCATCACTGCAGCAGTCAATGGCAGTCCCTTTGGAGGAGTTTGTGGGGCATTCCCGATTGGGGCTTTGACCAGAAATGGATTGATCTGGGCTTTGAGAACCTTGAGATCAATACCGGTATCTAAGTTGAGGTGAACGTTTCTAGCAAAACGCAAACGTGCGCCCACAATATCCATCACACTCTCGGCGACAATTCGTAAACCTCCTGAGAACTTATCGGGGCTTACGTTCACCTTGGCAATCAGTAACTCATCTTCCTTTAGCCAAGAGCGATTCGATTCATACACTTCGCTATAGAGCGTCAATTCAAGGGCAGTACTGCCATCATCAATCGTGGCTATCATCATGCGTCCACGTTGCCCCATCAGCATTCGTGACGAGGTGATAATGCCAGCGACGAGTTGATCCTTACCCTCGGTGAGCTTGATGAGTGGTTGACGAATAAAGTGCGTTACTTCAGGCCGGTAGGCATCAAATAAATGCCCGGTTAAGCATAGACCCAGTGCCGCTTTCTCGTCTTGCAAGCGTTTCTTTTCCGAAAGAGGGAGTTCCTTCACATACTCCGGTGCATGCGCTTGCGCCACATCCTCGGCATCAAAGAGACTTACCTGATGCACTGAGGCTTCGGCCTGCTCGGCAGCCTCGATCGCACGGGAGAGCGACGCTAGGAGTGTGGCGCGCGCATCGTACGCATGGGCTAAGTCTTTGACAGCATCAGTTGCAATCGAATCAAACGCCCCCGCCCGAATCAGGGCTTCGATGGCACGGCGATTGACTTGACGCCGATCGACCCGGGCGCAGAAGTCAAAGAGGTCTTTAAATAGGTCAGCTTTGCGCGCTTCCACAATGATTTGGATTGCACCCTCACCGGTACCTCGCACCGCTCCTAAGCCATAACGAATCGTACGAATCCCCACGCTTTGGTCTTGATCATTAGGATCTGCAATCGGTGTGAACTCGTACATGCCGGTATTAATATCCGGCGGCAGGATCTTCAAACCATTGTGCAGACTATCGTCATACAAAATCTTCACCTTATCGGTGTCGTCCATTGAGAGCGATAAGTTGGCCGCCATAAATTCAGCGGGGTAGTAGGTCTTGAGCCAGGCGGTTTGATAAGCTAATAGCGCATAGGCAGCCGCATGGGACTTATTAAACCCATAGCCCGCAAAACGCTCCATCAGGTCATAGATTTCATCAGCCTTATGCTCAGTGAGTCCATTTTTTTGCGCTCCCTCGCGAAAGATCTGACGATGCTGCGCCATTTCTTCAGGCTTCTTTTTACCCATCGCACGCCGCAATAGGTCGGCACCCCCTAAGGAGTAGCCTCCAATCATCTGCGCCATTTGCATTACCTGCTCTTGGTAGACCATGATGCCGTAGGTCTCACGCAACACAGGCTCAATGCGCGGGTCGGGATACTCCACTTTCTGCTGCCCGTGTTTACGTTTAATGTAATCGGGAATGAGGTCCATGGGACCCGGTCGGTAAAGCGCAACCAAGGCAATAATGTCTTCGAAGCGATCCGGTTTGGCATCGCGTAGCATGCCTTGCATGCCCCGACTTTCCAACTGGAACACGGCAACCGTATTACCGCGCTTTAAGAGCTCAAAGGCTTTGGGGTCATCGAGTGGAATATCACTGATGCTCCAATCTTTGTGTTCCGTATGTAGTTTTTGAATCCACCGCTCGGCCCCCGCCAAAATGGTGAGTGTGGTGAGTCCCAAAAAGTCAAATTTCACCAGACCAATCGATTCGACATCATCTTTATCAAATTGGCTAATTACACCTGCATTCGCATCGCCTCCGTCTTGGGTATAGAGCGGGCAAAAATCGGTGAGTTTGCCAGGCGCAATTAACACCCCTCCGGCATGCATGCCCACGTTGCGGGTCATGCCCTCGAGCTGCTGCGCAAGCGCCAAGAGTTGGCGCACTTCCTCTTCATTTTTTTCCCGCTCGGCGAGTTGCTTTTCTTCTTCCTTCGCCGATTCAATCGTAACTACTTGGCCTGGCTTAAACGGTACGAGCTTGGCAATGCCATCGACAAAGCCATAGGGCTGCTCAAGCACCCTTCCCACATCCCGAATCGCTGCCTTCGCGGCCATGGTGCCAAAGGTAGCAATTTGACTCACCGCATCTTTGCCGTATTTCTCTTTCACATAGGCAATCACGCGATCGCGCCCATGCTGACAAAAGTCGATATCAAAGTCAGGCATCGAGACTCGCTCGGGATTTAAAAAGCGCTCAAAAAGTAAGTTGTAACGCAGAGGATCCAGATCGGTAATTCCCAATGAGAAGGCGACTAAGGATCCGGCGCCTGATCCTCTACCTGGTCCAACAGGCACGCCATTATTTTTGGCCCAGTTAATGAAGTCTGCGACGATCAAGAAGTAGCCTGGGAACCCCATTTGCGCAATCGTGTTGACTTCAAAGCTCAAGCGCTCGCGATAGCGGGGCTCAAGGGCTGCTCGCTCCTCTTCCTTGGGATAGAGTCTGCGAAGATTTTTATCCAACCCGATCTCTGCTTGTTGCATCAAGTATTGATCAAGCGCCATGCCATCGGGCGTTGGAAACTCAGGTAACCGCGCTTGACCCAAGGTCAGGTTGAGATTGCACATCTTGGCTATCTCCACCGTATTGGCAAGTGCAGCCGGGAGATCCGCAAAACGCTCGTGCATTTGCGCTTGCGTGAGAAAATATTGCTCTTCGGTAAAGCGTTTGGGGCGACGTGGATCACCCAATAACTCGCCTTCAGCGATACAGACTCGCGCCTCATGTGCCGTGTAATCCTCGGGCTTCATGAACTGAATCGGATGAGTTGCGACTACCGGAATTTTTAAATCACTCGCGAGTTGGCAAGCAAGCTGAATATGCGCCTCTTCTTGAGCATGACCAAAACGCTGGAGCTCCACAAAATAGCGGCCACCAAAGACTGTTTGCCAGCGAGTGGCTGTCTCGCGCGCCCTTACCTCATCCCCATTAAGGAGCGCAACTCCCACATCCCCCTGATGCGCGCCTGAGAGCGCAATTAAGCCCTCAGCCAATGTTTTTTTCTTCGCTCCTTTAGTAATGGCGGGTAGCGGCTCACTCAACCAATCCGGCTGAATCTCCGCTCTTCCATGGCGCTGATTATGCAGCGACGCTTTACTTAAAAGCTCGCAGAGATTGAGATAACCCGTATGGTTTTGCACCAAGAGCAACATACGATAGGGTTGATCGGGCTCTTGGGTGTTTGTCACCCATACATCGGCACCCGCGATCGGTTTAATCCCTGAGGAGCGGGCCGCTAAGTAGAACTTAATGAGACCGAACAAATTGCCCAGATCCGTGAGTGCCAACGCACCCATCCCGTCAGAGGATACAGTGTCAACCGCATCATCGATACGCACCACCCCATCGGTAATCGAGTACTCCGAATGCAAACGCAGATGGATAAATTGGGGGGCAGCCATATGAGATGATTTTAGCTGTACGCACTGTCAAATCATGAGCCTGATGACCCACTCTTTAAATCCTCAATTCAATCAAGGCACTAGGTCAGAGGAAGGCCCTGCGAGTAAGAGGCCCTACCGGGGGCGCTTTGCCCCATCACCTTCGGGACCCCTTCACCTAGGCTCACTGGCGACCGCTTTAGGCAGTTGGCTCGATGCTAGGGCGCATGGTGGAACATGGCTGGTTCGTATCGAAGATGTGGACACCCCAAGGACGGTAACTGGCGCTGATCAACTGATCTTGGATCAACTACAAGCATGTGGTTTGGAATGGGACGAAGCGCCGGTCTGGCAATCTCAACGGACAACTCACTATAAAAACGCTCTAGAACAACTCATCACGATCGATCGCATCTATGGCTGTCAATGCTCCCGCAAGCAAATTGAAGAGGTCTTACAAAAGGAAGGTGTCCTGATTAAGCTTAATCAAGAATTGATTTACCCGGGGACGTGTCGAGAACGAAAGGTATCGATTCAAAATCATTCCTTGCGCATTCGCTTACCACACGAGTCCCAGATCAGCTTTACGGATCGACGTTTAGGTAAGCAAACCCAAGATCTCAATATGCAAGTGGGTGATTTTGTGCTGCGCCGGGCCGACGGACTTTTTACCTATCAGTTAGCAGTGGTGGTCGATGATCATTTACAGGGGATCACGCATATCGTTCGGGGTGCGGATTTACTCAGCAACACCGCACGGCAAATTCATTTACAACAATCCTTGGGTTATCAAACGCCAAGCTATATGCATTTGCTACTAGTAACTAATGCCGCTGGCGAGAAACTCAGCAAACAAACACGAGCTCAGTCAATCGACATTAGTAAGCCAAAAGCGGTGCTGAGC
>VGIH01000110.1 GCA_016867965.1 Betaproteobacteria bacterium
CAGGATGCAAACCGGGTGATCGTTGCGTTTGATGAATGGAAAGCCGAGTTGGAGCAATTGGGCGAATCGGTATCGTCACTGAAAAAGTGGGTTGATCACCATGGCTGAAGAGCGCCCACTGTTTCTGGTTGACATTGATCGAGCCTTAGAAGGCTTGGTCATTGCGCAATCGCAAGAACTGGGTAATTTTGATAGCCTCATCATGCATTGCGTTGATTTAGCCAATGCCCTAGATGGCGCGCGGATGGTTGAGCTTTCTAACTTTGCAACCGAGCTTAGTCAGCAACTCAAAGATCATCGCCCTAGTAATGCCCAAAATGAGGCCGAGAGTAAAAGTAGTAAAGAGCTCGTGCTGCTCGTGCACGATCTTGTCGAGATTGTGCGAGCTGAAACCGAGAGCGTCTCCGTTTTGGCCGATGAAAATGGTGAGAACACTCACGCTCCGGACCTCACGCACCTGGAGAGTCAAAAAAAGGAGTTCTGGAAGCAGTTGCTGCGTTTTAACAAACAAAGTATTGCCCATTCACTCTCCGAGGTGCATGCAAGCCTAAGCCATGCACATGCTGCGGTGGATTCATTTAAACACCGCGCAATTTCGCAAAGCAGTGTGGTTGATCCTATTATTGATTACCCAACCCAAAGTGACATCATTAATAAGCGTCTGGATCAAACCATTCAAGACCTCGATGCCATTTTTAAACCCTTTCTAAACCCGATGACCAGTGCAAGTGATGGAATCGCTACCCTTGACACTGCATTGACTATCCCAGTAGCCGCCACGGAGATCAACGATATGAGTTCGCTTGATAAATCAATCGCTACGAACTTTATTGATCAAAATAGCCAATACAGCTTTAATCGTCGCGCCGCCCTAAATCGATTGCAAGCTGTTCGGATGATTGCGCAAAAGGCTAAAGGTTGGAGCCGCAGTGAAAGCGATCATTTATTGTCTGACCAGCAAGATGACATCGTGCGGGTTGGGCAGCAATCCCTCAAAAAACGGTTTGAGGGATTGAGCGATGAGCTTTTGATTGATGAGGTCTATGCTGATCCTGATATTGCCCAAACGCTTGTGACCTGCTTAAGTATCTTGCCCCCATGCCCAAGTATTTTTGCTGTGGAGCAGGGCTCCATGATCTTTGTGGATCTGGATGCCATCGTCCCCACCGAAGATCAGGTGGTTGCGATTGGCGGTTTGCTTGCCTCGATTGCGGGCAGTATTGAGGTCATGGAGCAAGGGATTCGGATGAGTTGTCCTTCAAGTTTGATTAGGATGCCGATTGTGAACATGGTGCGTCATCACGAGCTCTATGCAATTCCAGCCGTCCAATACCTTTCCTCGGATCGCATCCTTGAGTCCGAGAAAACAGTTTGGGATCAACTTGGATCGATTGAAGAACCGAAGATTCAGCTAAAGCTGCGGGTGGGTAATCAACTGTACGAGCTTTATGCCCACGAGTTTATTGGGATGCAGACCATGAACGTCCACCTCGAGATCCCCAGTTCCATTTCCAAGCCTGCGTGGCTTGGCGGGATTGCGCTCGATGGCGAGAGCCAAGCCCATTATTGGGTAGCGATTGATCGCTTCACACGATGAATCGTCTGCGTGCGCTATTGCTTTGCCTCGGGCTTGCCCTTTTGGGAACCCAAGCGGCTAATGCGCAAACCCAAGCCCAAGCCCAAGCCAATCCCCCCACCAATCTTGCCCAGCAAGTTCCAGGCATTCCCCTCGAGGTGCAAAACAACATTCGGCGCTTTATCCAAAAAAGCCCGACGGTGGCTGGTTTTCGGACCGAAGTGGACTTTTTGGAGCCCTCCATGGTGCTCCCAGCCTGCCCCGGAGGAACGATTGAGGTCTTATCGGCCCCCAATATGCGTCTTTGGGGGCGCAGCGTGGTGCAGGCCCGTTGCCTAAAAGCGGCCTGGTTATTCAATATCCCAGTCATGATCCGGGTGTACGGGGATTATGTGGTCTCCACCCGCTATTTACAGGCCGGAAGCCGCTTATCGGCCTCGGACATGCGCATTACCAACGGTGATCTCACCGGGGTGCCCGATGACGTTCTACGAAGCCCCAGGGAGGCGGACGACCGGGTCTTGACCCGCCCTATCCAGATGGGGATGCCGATTGGGCTAAACGATTTACGAGAAACTGCCGTAATCAAAGTAGGGGATCCGGTCACCATTTTGCTAAAAGGTCGGGATTTCCAGGTTACGGGGACCGGAACCGCCCAAACGCAAGGCATGATGAACGAGATGGTGCGGGTTCGGTTAAATGATGGCCAGGTATTGCAGGGTAAGGTGATACGGCCCGGGGTTGTGGAAATGACCCTAGACCGTTAAAGTAGGGACTTATAAGGGAAAACGATGAAGATCAACGACAGTACACCACTCATTCCGTCGGGCAAAGAGCCAGGCCGGGTGGATGTTGCTCAAAAATCGCCCCCTGGTATCCAAAATCCCAATGCGAAGGCCGAGGCACTGAAGGGCCCCGCAGTCAGCCTTGATATTAGTCTCACTGCCAAACTGGCTGAGATTAAGGAAGAGCTCAAAACCGACAAGGCAACGGATAAAGTGCTCTTGGATAAAATCCGTGCCAAGATCGATGCCGGCGAATTTGAGATCGACTACCAAAAGATTGCCAACGGCATCTTAGGCGATACGATTGCTGCCCTTGGTAGCAAAGTTCGCGCCAAGTAAATTTTTCTCTGGAAATAAATAATCACATAGTCGCTTTGACTAGGATTTACATCTGGTATTGACCCCCCAATCTGTTAGACAATTAAAACCTACGATTACAGAATGCGTAGTCGTAACTCTTATGGGAATGGATTTGATTTGGAAATGAAGTTCCTTAGGATAGCATTTAACAAATTGGGTGGCTTCTAGTTAAAGAGTTAGCTTATCATGGACAAAAATTTTCAATCCCTTCAACAAGCTATTAAAAATTTTCATAACGGAAACTATGCTTTAGCTAAAAACCAATTAATTAATGTATTAAAGCTAGCCCCCAAAACCTTTGATGCATTACATTTAATGGCTATTGTTTTAAGTAAAAAGAATGATCATCAGGAAGCACTAGGCTACTATAAAAAAGCTTTCAAGATTAATCCTAATAATCCAGAAGTTTTATCTAATTACGCAGCAAGTCTTCATCAACTTCATCAATATGATGAGGCATTAAAATGCTTCGATCGGGCATTAAAAATACAACCTAGTTTTGTAGCTGCTTGGACAAATAAAGGTAATTTATTAAAAGATCTTAAGCGCTATGATGATGCAATTAGTTCATATGATCAGGCAATTCACCTAAACCCCAATGCTTGCAATGCCTGGTTAAATAAGGGTGAATTATTCAAAGAACTTGGACGCTTTCAGGATGCATTATTGCAATTTGAAGAAGCTATTCGGATTGAACCTAATTTTGCTTTAGCGTGGCTTAATAAAGGGGTTATTAAGCATATGCTTCGTCAACCTAATGACGCACTAGACTGCTTTAATAAAACGATTGACATAGAACCCACTTCATTATTAGCTTGGGTTAATAAGGGCATAATTTTTGAAGAGCTTAAATTGTATGAAGAGGCATTGCTATGTTTTGAGAGAGTGTCAATATTGCAGCCTGGAAATGCTAATAGTTATCTTTCTCGGGGAAATCTATTAAAAGTCCAAAATAAGTTTAGTGAAGCACTAGTTCAGTACGATCTTGCATTAAAAGTGAAGGGTGATTATGAGGACGCCTGGTTTAATAAGGGTGTGGTGTTTCAAGAGTTAAAGCAATTCGATGAGTCACTTGCACACTATGATCATGTAATTAAATTAAAGCCTGATTACATTAATACTCATTTTAATAGAGCATTTGTTCTGAAATCCTTAGGAAGGTATCAGGAAGCATTAGATGAATACAATCAGACCTTACAATACAAGCCTGATTATGCTGACGTCTTTTTTAATAAAGGTGTTATTTATCAAGAGTTAAAAAAATATCATGAGGCATTAACTGAGTACGATAAAGCAATATTAAAGAAACCTGATTATATTGATGCTTTTTTTAATAAAGGTTATGTGCTCCAAGAACTCAAAAGGTATCAAGAGGCATTGTCTTACTACGACACCGCACTCCAGTTACGACCAGACCATGGAGATATTTGGTTAAATCGAGGCAATACTCTAATAGAGTTAAATAATAAAAATGAAGCCTTGCAGTGCTTTAATCAGGCAATCATATTAAATCCAAAAAATCATATTGGATGGTACAACAAAGGTAATTTACTTCGTGAGCTTAAGAATTATGAGGAAGCTCTTCAAGTTTATGATCAAGCCTTGACTTTAAAACCAGAGCACCAAGATACATTACTAAATAAAGGTAATGTTTATAAAGATTTAAATCAATATGACATGGCTCTGATGTATTACGATCAAGCATTAAAATCAGATAAAAATTATGCTAGGGCATATATTAATAAAGGTGTTGTTTACCAGGAACAAGGTTTTTTCTCGCAAGCCTTCGAGCAATTTGATATTGCTTTAAAGTTGAAACCTGATTTTCCTGAGGCTCAGAACAATCGATCTTTATTAAATCTGTACTTACAGAAGTATCCTCAAGGATGGCTGGATTATGAATCAAGATTAAAAATTGATGGAAAATTTAGTTATCCCTTTGATCCAAATTTTTTACCCATTTGGTCTGGACAGCAATGTCAGCGTTTACTAATAATCGAGGAGCAGGGCATTGGGGACAAGATATTTCATGCAAGTATGTTGCAAAGAGTATGCAAAATTATTCCCAATGTAACTGTATTAATTGATCAAAGATTAATATCAATAATGCGGAGATCATTTCCCTGCATTCATTTTCCCGATCATGGCAGTACTTTAGACCAAAGACACTTTGATGCCCAAATAGCTTTTGGAAGTCTCATGAGTGTCTTACGAGTTAATCCAACAAGCGAATTAATTGGCCCATTTCTCACTGATAACCATGAATTAACAACGAAAATTAAAGAATCTTCATATTTTAAGAATAAATCAATTTGTGGTTTGGCATGGAAAAGTAGCGAAAAAAGTAATAAAAAGAATATTGATTTAAAGGATCTTGAACCTATCTTAGAGTCCTCCGATCATCACTTCATTAATTTGCAATACGGTGACATTGATGAGGATCTCTCGCGATTAAATTCGATTAGTAGAAAAAAATTAGGTCTTTATGATGGAATTGATCTCTTTAATAATATTGAGGGATTATTTTCTTTGGTTGCTGCTTGCGATATGGTTATAACTACTAGTAATGTAACCGCACATGTTGCAGGTTCCCTAGGAAAAAAATGTTATTTAATGGTGCCATATTCTCGTGCAAGAATATGGTATTGGCACCAAGAGCAAATAAGTACTTGGTACCCATCTATTCGTATTTTTTCTCAAGACAGTTCGCTTGGCTGGACTAGTGCGATTGACTCTGTTTCATCAATGTTA
>VGIH01000111.1 GCA_016867965.1 Betaproteobacteria bacterium
AAGACCGCTTCGGCTATACTTTTGCCTCTTTTCCGGCGTCTGGTTTTCGGCGCCCGGCTGGCTCGGTAGCTCAGTTGGTAGAGCAGAGGACTGAAAATCCTTGTGTCGGTGGTTCGATTCCGCCTTAAGCCAACACTACTTCATTGTTCAGCGGATTGGTATTCCCACTCGGCAGGATTTGGTATCTTCTGCTCGGTTCGATTCCGCCCAGGGCCACCAGCGCCTGCGCCAGCATTTGACTGCGGTAATCCCGCCAGCCTTCGCCCGGCAATGTGCCGTAGGGATTGACGATCCAAGTCTTCATTAGGAATGAGCCAGCGGCTTTCAGGCTAAGTAATGGTGCAGTTTGTTTTGATTCAGTCGCCCTTTGCCAACAGATTGTCGAAATAAGCAATCGTCTTGAGCAGGCCGTCCTCCAGCGGTACTTGCGGCTCCCAACCCAAATGCTGGCGTGCCAGGGTGATGTCGGGCTTACGCTGCATCGGATCGTCCAAGGGGAGGGGCTTGAAGACCAGCGGTGATGAAGAGTTTGTCGCCTTAAGTATTAAGTCGGCCAGTTCCCGGATCGTAAATTCACGTGGCGCACCCAGGTTGATGGGGCCAGGAAATCCGGGTTGGCCATTCTCGCCAGCAGACAGGTTCATGAAGCGTAGGAAGCCTTCGACCAAGTCGTCCACATAGCAGAAGCTGCGCGTCTGCTGACCATCGCCATAGAGCGTAATCGGTTCGCCCTTCAGCGCTTGCACGATGAAATTACTGACAACTCTCCCATCGTTCGGGTGCATATGTGGACCGTAGGTATTGAAGATACGCGCTACTCGGATATCGAGGCGGTGTTGTCGGTGATAGTCGAAGAACAGCGTTTCAGCGCAGCGCTTGCCCTCGTCATAACAACTACGCACACCGATCGGATTTACGTTGCCCCAGTAGGTTTCAGGCTGGGGGTGTACTGATGGGTCCCCATAGACCTCACTGGTACTGGCCTGGAAGATGCGCGCGCGCAGGCGTTTGGCCAAGCCGAGCATGTTGATGGCTCCGTGAACGCTGGTCTTAGTGGTCTGCACCGGGTCGTGTTGATAGTGCACTGGGCTGGCAGGGCAGCCCAAATTGTAGATTTGATCAACCTCGACGAACAGCGGAAATGTCACGTCATGCCGAATAAACTCGAAGCGCGGATGCGTCAGTAGATGCTCGATATTTCGCTTCGAGCCTGTGGAGAGGTTATCGACGCAAATAACCTCATCGCCACGTTCGATGAGTCGATCTATCAGGTGGGATCCGAGAAAACCTGCACCACCAGTGATGAGGATTCGCTTGGATTCGTCATAGTTACGCATAGGTGAAATCAATTCTCAACGACCTACCGTCTCTATCTCATTGACTCTTAGGAGCCAGATTTTCCGAGATTGAAACGCGGTATTCATCCGATGTAGTGAATGGGTAAACGGTATGATAGATGGTCGCTAGGAAAACACAAATCATGCCCTCAAATCGCCGATCAACGGGAATGTTTTCCATGTCCAATTTTCCATCTGCTTGCGTATACAAGAAGGCGAAATTCGCGGCACATGGACTCGTCGTATTTCTGGAATTTACCGCCCTCATCTCGTCCTCTATATCGAAGGGAACGCGACACCAAATCACGAATGAGAGCGCTCCCTTGTGATTATGGGGTGAGTTGTACTCGTGTTTTCTTTGGAAATTCACCCAGAGATCAAGCAATTCCCACTGATCTTTGCTTTCCACCCCAAAAAACTGACGGTTGTAAGAGAGGGCAAGATTGATAAAGTAAGAAGTGACAATCGGCATCGATTCAATCAGGAAAAATTCCCTCCTGATCTGACCCGCCAACTCATGATTCCAAGGCTTGGCCTTGGAAAAATCCGCCTCAATATTGCGGACCTCCCCAGAGAGGATTTCAAGAACCCCTGGATCTACTTTCCCGATGAAATATCCAGGGGAGCGAAACTCCGCGGGGAGAAACTAGTTCGGTTGAGAATCTCGAAGAAGATCGAGTGTTTTTGAGTTTGTCATTACATGATCAAAAATTCAGATATTTTGCAAGTAATGATTTACGAGCTTCACAAAAAAAAGACGAGCAGTTTTTCTCTCGTGGAATGTCACGGAGGCAATCCAAAAAATATGTTGCCCGCGCCAATGTAGTGTGATGTCTTAGCAAATGCTGATAGCCGGAATTCCTCATTTCAGAAACTTTTACAGGATTGGAGAGAAGCATATCTAGCTTTAAGCTTAAGTCTGTAATAGAGTTGAAAGTCACGCACTCGCGGCCATCTCGGAATGGGGCAGGAACTTCAATTTCTAACTCCTGAGTTAGGAGGAGTGCGCCCGCAGCGAGAATCTCCCAATACCGCGCACAATCATAACCGCCACCTGCAACATTTACAGAAATAGAACTTCTACTAAGAATATCCCGATAGTTATCTTCTGTTTTTATTGCGCTACGACTCAACCTGCCTTTCCTGACGGAATCGATAGTGGTACCAACGAAAGAAAAGGGTACATTTTTCTGTACTAAAAAATGATAAACAGACTGTCTAAATGCCGTATGCATGGTCGCGGCGTAAGATACAGAGATATCTCTTTTGCTTGAGCGGTTTTTAAAATACTGTGCCTCAGCGGCAAAAGGAAGGGGAAAGATCGGTTCATCAAATTGATTGATCCAATATCGGCTAAGTTCTCGCTTGAAAACAGCTTTAAAGCGAATAAAACTCGGTACCGCAAAGTATTGTGAATCAGAACCGTCAACGAAAACCTTATTTGGATTCTCAGAGTCAAAGAGTATTGAGTAATTCACCCGATCGTTGGAGAACACAACTATTAGATCAGCATCTTCAAGGCACTTTCTTAGCCGTCGGGTGGGGGTCCTAGTCGCATGGTTACTCTGCTCTGTAGCGATGATGTGATGTCCGAGTTGCAAAAGCCCCTCAATTAAAGTCGAAGTCAAAAAATCATGCTTCGGTGACTGCACACAGACTATTTTCATAGCCTTTGTGTTCGAAGGAAAGATAATATCGGCGTCACAGAAAAAGCAGGTGGATAAGTTCTAGTTCGCCAGCGTATCAGTAGCAGAAGGAAGTCACAAGTATCTAATCCAGAAAGACCGACTTGAATTTTCTCATTACCGGTTGCGGTCCGAATAGTTCCGAATAAGCGTCCCAGATTTTTTGTTGTATATTATTTTTATTCTTTATGAACGCCATAATAATGTCACGTAACTCATCCGATGAGTTATAGATAAAACATTTAGACCCGAGAATATCAATGTGATTGGCCTCAAATCTGTCTGATCCATTTCCGCCATAGGTAATAACTGGGCGGTTGTGCACAGAAAACTCGCCTATAGCCGCACCAAACGTTTCTCCACGACTACGAGCGTGAATCATTGCATCGCATGTGTTGATGAATCGAGATTTTTCTATAGCTAAGCTCGTTGGCGGTAAAAATTTTATTTGCGGATGCTGTTTTGGAGACATTTTTGTTCGTAATTTTCTAATAAAGCCTTCGGAGTGATTTAAGAAATTCTTGGTGTTCATAAACAGAAAAAAAACGTTTTTAAAATCTACGACGAATTTTTCTATTAACTTATGCACGAACCCCAAATCAAAGGAATCCATGCCGCCATAGCGACCGAAAACGATTGCGTCTCGTGGTATGCCAAGTTGAAACCTCAAGTCACCATCAGCTCTCGGTAAATTTATCATGTAGGGAACAAAGGGCGAACGTCCCCCCGTCATTACGTCGCTGAGCCATTTTGAAATATACGCGTACACGTCTCCATGTGGCTCAAAATACTGGAAAACGACGTGAATTACCGTTCGAATCTTCCTCGACTCAATACCGTCGAAATCTCCACGTTTTTGGGCATAAAAGATATCAACATGATTCTTTTTCAGAAAACTTTCGATTTCGCTACTTTCGTCATACAAATAGAGAGGAAATCTTTCAGTAAATTTTTTTAAAGCAAGCGGCTGATTAAAATTCGAGCTCGCATCAGATCGGACTTTGTTTTTTTTGGATATTATCAAAGACCTACAATTAAACATCCGTTCACAGAAATCAGCATAATCGAACATTGCCACCTCTGTCCCAAGCAAGCAAATTTGATTGCTATGGAATGCAATAGTTTTTTTTACCATGGGCGTATAGCACGAAGCTTTCCTAGATATCGTTCTAACACCCTACGCCTTACGAACATTATATCTACTTGGATTAGTATATTTTCGGATCTATGAATTTCCAGAATATCCGTTGGCACAAACTCGAAGGACCGAAAGAATTCTAAATAATCCGAAATTTTAGGCGCACCCCTGTTATATTCAATAATCGGACACTCGACATAGAAAAAATCGGCGTAAAGCATCACACAAGTGCCTCCCCGAAGAATATCGAGCTCCGAGCCCTGGGTGTCAATTTTTACGAAATTTGGTTTGCTGAGACGTTCACGATTCATTAAGCCATCTAACGTATCGGTTTCGACTCGGAGAAAGTTTTTTGTGTCGTAGTGCGTTGTGGTTTCTTTATAATAACTATCTCCACTGTCCGCTCCAGCGTAAAAATTAACCGAACGCCCTTGAAGATCGCTTAGAACAGCAGTGAAATAAGTGAGCCCAGATCTTAAAAGCTCAGACTCATGCGCCGGATTAGCCTCAAATAAAATAAACTCAGTCTTCGGATACCTCTGCTTGAAGTACAAACTCCATTCTGCCTTGAAGGCACCGATATCATAGACAACCCGAAAGTTGTAACCGGCAGCTGAAAGTCTGTCTACGAACTTTATATACTGAGGATCAGAGTTTGGTTTTTTAAAAAGCTTTTTGAAATTCATAGAATAAATTGCTGAGAAGGCCACTTAATTTTCCGGTCTAATTGGATCTTTTGGCTGACCAAACGAGCCATATCAAGACGAATAATTGCGCAGTAGATGACTAATTCAACTGGCCACTCATAACTCCGCCTCGATCCATTGACAGGCTTTTCCTATTTCTTCGGTCCATGTAGTTGCAGTTTCTTGGTGAAAAATTTTTAACTGTGGATACCAAAGGCTCGAACCGCTGCGGTGATGCCAGTACCAAATTTTTCCCCGCCCATATGGCACCAGAACAGCTGCCTTTTCCCCGATTGAACCCGCAAGATGTGCGGTAACATTACTCACGGTAACTACAATATCACAGAGATCTATTGTAGAAATTAGTTTTTCAATATCATTAAATAAATCAAGATTTTCTATACTGTCTATCTTAATTCCGAATTTCTTTTCTGCTTCAAGAAGTTCGTCTGAAACATCGCCATATTTAAGATTTAAAAAATTTAACTTTTTTATCTTAAAAAGTGGCTCGAGATAAGTTATGTTTACACTTTTCGACGCCCCCGAGAACACCTCCATTCGGGTCACCGCACAACTGTTTGCCTCCAGCGCA
>VGIH01000112.1 GCA_016867965.1 Betaproteobacteria bacterium
TCGACGGTTTTGATCATGCCTTTGATCTGATCGCGCACATTTTGTAAGAGGGTAGGAAGATCCGAGGTCTCTGGAAGCTGACGGGTAATGTCTGCGCACAACTGAGGGGAGAAGCCGGTATTGAGTAAATGTTTAATGACCTCAGTGAGGTGGGCCTTCTCTTGCTGCAAATTACCCCAAAAATTACCAGCCACACGCGATTGCAGTAAGTTCTTCACCTCACCAATCTCGGAGAGGAGTTTCTCAACACGCGGTGAGTTCGCAAGCTCAGCAATGGTTTTTGGGTTTGGACTGACTTCAGCAGCGCCGTTGCGATGGCTACCATTGAGTGATTTGGGCGTAACTGGCGCTTCCTCCGAGGCCTCGCCTACGAATTTAGCCTCGCTGGCAGGGATACGCTGCGAGGACTCAAAAAAAGCCGGCTTGAAACTATCTCCCGAGCTGATGTTGGCTGAAGAGGGGGAGATTCTGGGGAACTCTACGCGCTTAAAGCCAGCGTTGTTACTGGGATCGGCTGTGGCGAAGGTGCTGGGCTTGGGGATATTGCGAGCCGCACTTAATTTGGCGGGTTGGGCAAAGCTTGGGGCAATCTCCACTTCGGGGTCAAGATCGCGGGGGCGACCGCTCGAACCAGAACCTCCGGAGGAGAGTTTGGCCAGATCTTGGGGGGTGATGGCCACAATTTCAACGCCATTAACAGTGTCGCTTGTCGACAAAATCATGGCATCGGCACCCATCTCGAGGCGAACCTTTTTTAAGGCTTCTGCGGTGTTTGAGGCGGTGAATTTTTGGGGACCCATATGTACTCCGTTATACAGGGATTTTAGTTGGTTTGGCCTGCCTGACTACATATTACTCGGTAAAAGCTTAGATTCGCACTGGGGGGGAGTTCGCCCAGTGCCAGCACGATGGCTTGCGGGCAAACCCGCTTGGCAATCTTGGCAAAGGTCATGCGGGTGCGGGTGCCACTGACAATCACTGGCGGTAAATTATTGGCTTCCATTTCCTGCACACCTTTGATGACTTCTTCCCCAAAAAGACGGGCCAAGGAGGGCTCAATCACCCCATCCGGAGCAATCGCACCAGCGCCAATCGATTGCTCAATGAGGCGCTCAAATTCCGGCTGAATCCCCAAGACCTGGTAGTTGGGGCCTTCACCCAAAGTCTCTTGCACGATGGTGCGGCGCAGGGCATAGCGAATGAAGGGCATGACATCGATGGGGTTGGATAACTTATCGGGGTGCTCGCTCGCGACCTCAATGATGGTGCGCAAATCTTTAATGGGGACGTTCTCATCTAGGAGCATTTGCAAAATCCGCTGGAGGGTGGCAACGCTCACCACCTTCGGAATCACATCTTCAACCAGCTTGGGGTAGCTCAACTTGAAGTGATCCAAGAGATCTTGGGTCTCTTGGCGACCGAGTAACTCGCTCGCGTGTTGGCGGATCAAATGATCTAAGTGCGTTGCCAGCACCACCGCAGGCTCGACCACGGTGCAACCCTTGGTAATTGCATCATCGCGTTGGGAGCGCTCAATCCACACCGCGGGCATCCCAAAGGTTGGATCTTTCACGGCAATGCCATTAATGACCTCAGCACCACTCGGTTGAATCGCTAAGAGTCGATCGGGTAAGCATTGGCCGCGACCAATCTCGGCGCCATAGAGTAAGACGCGATAGTTCTCAGCTGGTAGTTGCAAGTTATCCCGAATATGCACTGAGGGAATTAAGAACCCAACCTCGGTCACGAACTTGCGCCGAATCGCTTTAATGCGTTTAATCAGATCACTCTCATCGCCCCGATCAACGAGCGGTATCAAGCGATAGGCCAACTCCAAACACAGGGGCTCAACAATAGGCACATCCTTCCATTCCAATTCTTCACGAACCGGTGCGGCGCGCGCCGCCACGGCAGCCTCTTCTTCCCGTTTGATGGTTCGTTGGTGCGCTAAATAAGATAAGCCCCCAAAAAGAACGGCAAAGGTAATGAAGATAAAGTGGGGCATTCCAGGAATGACACCCAAGACCCCAAAAACACCAGCCACCACTGCAAGCGCATTGCTATTGGCTCTGAAATGTTTGGAAACTTGGCCCGAGAAATCATCTTCGGTTGCAACGCGGGTTACCAAAATACCCGCTGCGGTTGAAATGATGAGTGCCGGAATTTGCGCTACAAGACCATCACCGATGGTCAGCGCTCCATAGGTGGCTAGCGCTTTACTAAATGACATGTCGTGTTGGAGCACGCCAACCAATAAACCACCGACTAAGTTAATGACCAAAATCATGATCCCGGCAATGGCATCGCCGCGCACAAATTTGGATGCACCATCCATGGAACCAAAGAAGTCGGCCTCTTGCGCAACTTCAGCGCGCCGCGCCTTGGCTTCACTTTGCTGAATGATGCCGGCATTTAAATCCGCATCAATCGCCATCTGTTTGCCAGGCATCGAGTCCAAGGCAAAGCGAGCCGAGACCTCAGCGACACGTCCTGAGCCCTTAGTAATCACCACAAAATTAATGATGGTGATCACAATAAAGATTACGATACCAACTGCAAAGTTGCCGCTAATTAAGAACACCCCAAATGCTTCAATTACCTTACCTGCTGCATCGGTACCTTGATAGCCCTCGGAGAGAACGACCCGGGTGGAAGCAACGTTCAAAGATAGTCGCAAGAGGGTGGTGAGCAGTAAAACCGTGGGAAACGCCACAAAATCCTTAAAGGATTTGATATTGATGGCAGTAAATAAAACGATGATCGATAAGGCGATGTTGAAGGTAAAGAGCACATCGAGCATCACGGCTGGTAATGGCACCAGCATCATGATCAAAACGAGTAAAACAAGGACAGGTATAGCGCCCTGGGCAGAAGGACTCGGTAGTCTGGCCGTTTCTATACCTAAGATATTCATAACTGATAGGTATTAACCCTTAAATTACGCAAATAAGACCCCTCAAAAAACAAAAAAAGTACTAAATCTGCCCATAAATGCAAAATTTGCCCTAAATATAACCATATGAGGAAAAAATGTAAACAACTTAGGCAATATTTGCCGATAAGATACCGATTTTCTTAGGGAAATTGCTAAGAAAAAAACTTCCAAGGTTAGGATGTCCTCAGTTTCTCACCTAGTTAATAATTGGGGCTAACTAAAATCCCGTCCAACCGGCTTGATATTCTACAAATTCTAGTTTTGCTCCAACCTCGCTCGCATACTCCGCAATTAGGCGCGCCTTTCCTCCAATCGATGCGGAGCCAATTAAAGCGAGCTGATTATCGGTTGTGGGTACAAAGTTGGCGTTTAACGGACAGTCGTCTACTACCACCAGGGTTTTTTTATTGATACACCGCATTACCGAGGCTAATTCTTTAAGGTGATGGGCTGCTGACTGAAACCAATAATGTTCATCCAAATCAAATGAATCAAGGTATAAAAAAGAAATAAATTGTTTATTTTCCTGAAGCTGAATGGATAGATCATTAAGGTAATGAACGCTATCGTCACAGTGAACTTGGGTTCGATTACTAGTTAGCCTTTTACATTCGGTAACATTATTGAGGTTAATGTCTACTGCAAAAAGTTGTGAATCTTGATCGCGAAAGTTGATGTATTTATCAAACATAATGGTACTTTGACCATCAGTCCAATTGTTTTCAAGCCTGACGCAACCTGTCTCGACAATAATGATGGGTCCATCAAGTTTGTCCAAATGATTAAATATTTTTCGAAAAGTTTTTTCTCGAACTGCCAGCTTAGGCGAGGCAATTTGATCAAAATAGTTCCAAAATTCAGAGTTGATTGGCATTGAAATTTATTGTTCTAAATAAACTATGATTGTAGATATCTTTAAAGCTAACTATAAAGAGATAAAGCTAGTTTTAAGTTAGTAATATAGCATTTTGTAAAAAATCAAAATTGCACTAAATATCTTTTAAAAATATCTAATTAATTATTTAGACTTAATTTCGTCCTAAAGCTTCATACGTATTTTAATCGGGCTTGCCAAACTACTTGCCTCTTTAACCATGTGTGAGTCGGCTTCTAAGTGCACTTTTTCTTTCATGAGCTTTGCAGTAGCCTCTCCGACATCCGCATCAATTAAATCAGATTTAGATTTTTCAAGATTTGGACTTTGAGAACTTAAGTTGGTTGCAATAAATCCAATTCGATTCATTTGATCGCCTAAGAAACCTCTCTCATAAGAAAGGTAGTTAAACGCTTTTTCTGATTGATTTTGTAGTTTTGTAAACATCAAACGCCAGGCATCATTTGTTTCAGCTAAGGAGTACCCTTTGAGGGTTGTAATGGCATGATCGATTGCCACAAGATTTGAGTTATTAGGCAGTAATGGAGGATTGGCATCACCAATTGTTATGGATGCATTTCCGGCGTATCCCATGGTTGAGTATTTGATGAGATATCAAGCTAAGCTCGAGTTTGAATCAGTGAATAAATTAGAACTATTTATGATGTGTCGAGTGCTGCCACTATTAGTGATAGTGAGATTTGCATCTCACGCCGGGTCAATATTAACCACTGAGGTAAGTAACTTCAAATTTGAGGTGAAATTTGCATTCCAGTTTGATGCACCATATTCGTAACCACTTGAAGGTTGATTTCTGGATCCTAAGTACCAAAAGTAATAATAGGTATTGCTATATGCAGGATCATATTTATAGTCATAGCTAACAGTGTAAGAAGGTTAAATGTTTAAATTTTTCACTTTATGAAATAATAACTTTGTCATAAATTATTAAATTAATGCTTAGCAGCTTACCCAGAAGTGATTAATGCCTAAAAGCCATATGAAATCTAAAAAAAATCCAACAAAAACACCAGGTGACTTTTCAAGAGTTGTAGACTTAATTAACAATGGCGGCCTAAAAGAGGCCGAAGTCTTATGCAAAAAATTATTGCCAAACCCCCACCATTCATTTGAAGCCCATCAGCTTCTTGCCACCATTTATCTCATTCAAGAGCGATTTATTGAAGCATTCGCTTCGAGCGAAGAGGCCATAAAAATTGATAACTCGCAACCCGTCGTATGGAGCAATCGTTCATTAGCCTTGATGGGTTTAAACGATCTTTCGAATGCCCTGTTGTCTGTCAATCAAGCCTTGGAACTCAAACCTGATTTTGCAGATGCGATTTTTAATAAGTCAAATATTCTTAGCAAGATGAATAGGTTTAGTGAGTCCCTCACTCAAATAAAAAGATATTTGATACAAAACCCAAGCAACTATATCGGATGGGCATTCAGTGCAAAAATACATTCACAACTTAAGCAATACGATGAGGCAATTGACGCCTACAAGGGAGCCTTTAATTTAAATCCCCTCTCTATAGAGGTTTTAATCAATCTCTCTTTAGTTCTAGTAGAGGTTCAGCTTTATGAGGAGGCTGCACTTTATTTAGAAAA
>VGIH01000113.1 GCA_016867965.1 Betaproteobacteria bacterium
TGAGCCAATCCCTTGAGGGCCCACCTTGCTTCACAGAAATAATTTCCACGGTTTGACCATTGTGCAAGGCGGTATCCAGTGGCACCATGGCCCCATCAATCCGAGCGCCACGACAGCGATGACCAAGATCAGTATGAACGGCATAGGCAAAGTCAATCGGTGACGAGCCCTTCTCCAAAGCAATCACTTTTCCCAAAGGAGTGAGAACATAAATATGATCATCAATCTCATGATGCTTCAGTTGTTCCCAAGCATCCTCTTTCCATGAAATCAACTGTCGCGCCCAAGCGATTTGGCGCTCATAGGCTACTGCAGCACTATGGGTTCCAAGATCTTTTGCTTGCGCCGCATACGCGCCCTCCTTGTAGCGCCAGTGTGCAGCCAAGCCGTACTCAGCCTGACGATGCATTTCTTGCGTACGAATCTGAATCTCAAACGCAATCCCCTCTTCATCAATCACAACGGTGTGTAAGGATTGATAGCCGTTTGGCTTGGGTCTTGCAATGTAGTCATCAAATTCTTTAGGGACAGGCTGCCAGATGTTGTGAACTAAGCCTAGAGTGGCATAGCACGCTTTAACGTCGTCAACGAGTACCCGAAACGCACGCACATCATAGAGATTGGCAAACTCTAAGGATTTGCCCTGCATTTTTTTCCAGATACTGTAAATGTGTTTGGGTCGACCTTGCACATCGGCCTTGATATTCGTCATCGATAGTTCGTGATTGAGTTGCCCGATCACATCAGCAATGAACCGCTCACGCTCTGTCCGTTTTGCATCCAATAGCCCCGCAATTTCTTTATAGGTGTCTGCTGCTAATACCCGAAATGCAAGATCCTCCATCTCCCATTTCATTTGCCATATACCTAAGCGATTTGCTAGGCTCGCATCAATGTCCAAAATCTCCTGAACCCAAGACGGCTTTACTTTGATGCGATGCTTAGCAATCCAGCGTAAGGTTTGTAAGCGCGAGGCTAAATAAATTAGTACCACACGAAGATCGTTCCCAAATGCCAACAGCATTTTGCGCAAGATCTCCTCTTGACCTGCTACCCGTGACTGCCCGTCGTGCTTAATCAGCTTCGCTTGCGCCTGACGCAGGCCGCGGTACCCAATCAATAAGGTGGCAGCATCTTGCCCGAGTTGCTTAACTAAAGCTTCTTTACCCAGGGTGCTGTGTAACTGACGAGCAGCAATGATGCTTTCCTCATCCAAACGTAGGGTTTGCAAAATCTCTGCGACAGCATTGGAATGAGCCTCTTCAGGCTCACCAAACCAGGCATCGCCCTCAAGCGCTTGGATGGGATTTATCGACGACAGCAATACTGACTCGTTTGGACTCACAGCAATCAATCGTTATTAGCAGATAAGCCACTATAGAAAGAATTGACGCGCAATGTCAATTTGCTCTTTTTTGATAAAGGCCGGGGCATGACCGGCATTGGGGATCTCAATGCTCTTTGCATGGGCATTTAATTGACACATCTCATCGACCGTTTGCCTCGATAGCAAATCCGAGTCCGCGCCGCGCACAATCAAAATGGGGCACTCAATGCTCTGAAAACTTTGCCACATGGCCAACTCACCCGCTTGAGCCAGAGCTGGGGTCACTGAGGCAAATGGAGCTGAGATGGCTGGGTCATAGTGCAAGATCCACTGCTGATCTTTCTGAATCAGCATGGGTCCATTGAGAAGCTCCCACTCGGCATCCGTGTGCTTGCCAAAGGGAGCGCAAATCGATTTGAGTTTATCCATCGCTACATCGCGATTCACATAAGAAAACGGTTTACCGACATAACTTGCCAACCGAATTAATGCCGCTGGCTCAATCCGCGGTCCGACATCATTCAGTAATAGTCGCTTGATGCCATTGCCCGGCATTGCCGCATACACCATACCAATTAAACCGCCCATCGAGGTTCCAAACCAATTGACTGAGTGAACACCTAATTTAGTGCTTAAGGTCTTCATATCCGTCACGTATTGCGGAACGGTATAGAACATCGGATTACTTAAGTAATCAGACTCTCCACGGCCAACGATATCTGGACAAACTACGAAATGGCGATCGCATAAGGCCTCAGCCATTGCCCGAAAATCACTGCCACGTCGTGATAAGCCATGCACGCAATACAGCACACTCGGATTGCGAGGATCACCCCAAGTATGAAAAGCAATACGATGGGAGCCGGCAGGACTTGAACATTCCACATAATCGGTATGCCCGTGATGATCCCGATTGAGTAAGGCGGTATGACGCCCCTGCTCAACGCTGGCTGGGGGCGATTCAAGCTCTTGCTTGCCGGCCTCTTCGGGTTGCAATGTAATGTGATCAATACCGTACGACTCCCGTAACATAGTGGTTAGGTTTGCAAGAATCCGCGGCCAGTGCTTAAACTGTTTAATCTCAACGTGGGCGATCAATGCGGGATGACCAGGACTCATCTCCCAGACATGCAAATCGTGGATCGCCATCACTCCCTCAATACGGGATAAATCTTCACCAACTTTCACATAGTCAATGTGCAGCGGTACACCTTCCATCAAGAAGTGGTACGACTCTTTAAGGATGGCTGTGATGGATTTGAGGATTAAGAGCGCTACAAAGATCGATAGAATCGGATCAATTGGCATCCATCCCGTTAACTGAATCACAACCCCTGATACCAAAGCGGCGATCGATCCCAAGAGATCGCCCATGACGTGCACCAGTGCAGCACGGGTATTGACGCTCTTTTGATCGCGTGACAAGACCCAGGCAACAATGAGGTTCACCGCTAATCCGAGTGCGGCCACGATGGTCACGGTCATTCCTGATACTGGTTGCGGATCCTGTATCCGACTCACGGCCTCAATCGCAATCCAAATGACTAAACCAACCATCACAAGACTGTTCACAAAAGCAGCAAGTGCTTCGGCTCGACCAAAGCCAAAGGAATGCTTGGCTGAGGGTGGACGTCTGGCAATGTATTGCGCCAGAATGGCAAGGCATAGTGCCGCAGAGTCGGTCACCATATGACCAGCATCGGATATTAGTGCCAAGGAACCTGAAATGAGGCCTGCAAAGAACTCAACGCATGCAAAGCCCAGTGTAAAGAGCATGGCAATCCACAAAAAGGATTGCTTGCGATCGGCTACCGCGTGGGTATGGCGCGCATCCCCGCGTTTATGAGCATGAAGTGGATCGCTCTTCAATGCACCGCGCTAGTATCGATGGGGGCGCCGGTCTTTGCCTGAATCTCTTCTTTGGTTACACCAGGCGCTAGTTCCACCAACTTCAATCCTTTTGGCGTGATATCGAGCACACCCAAATCGGTGATGATGCGATCAATCACACCTAATCCGGTTAATGGTAAGGTGCACTTGGGCAGAATTTTGATTTCTTCTGTGCCATCTTTTTTCTTGGCGACGTGCTCCATCAGCACCACAACATGCTTGACACCAGCAACCAAATCCATCGCACCGCCCATACCCTTCACCATCTTTCCAGGGATCATCCAGTTGGCTAAATCACCGTGCTCACTCACCTGCATTGCGCCCAAGATCGCAATATTGATCTTGCCACCCCGAATCATCCCAAATGAATCAGCCGATGAAAAAATGGCTGATCCTGGTAAGGTCGTGACGGTTTGTTTACCCGCATTAATCATGTCGGCATCGACTTGTGCTTCGGTAGGAAAAGGACCGATCCCCAACAAACCGTTCTCAGACTGGAGCCAAACTTCCATTCCCTTAGGAACATGGTTGGCGACCAAGGTGGGCATCCCAATTCCTAAATTGACGTAGTCACCATCGTGTAATTCTTTTGCAGCACGGGCTGCCATTTCATCGCGATTCCAAGGCATTGCAATTTCCTCTGTTTAATCTTTTCAAGTGAATGGTTATTGTGAGAGCGTGCGTTGCTCGATCCGTTTTTCAGGATGCGGATTGAGCACAATCCGATGGGCATAAATACCAGGGGTATGGATTTGATCCGGGATAAGCTCTCCGTTCTCCACAATCTCTTCAACTTCCACCACGGTGATTTTTCCTGCCATCGCCACCACTGGATTAAAGTTACGGGCGGTTAAGCGATATAGCAAATTACCTGCCTTGTCGGCTTTCCATGCTTTGACGAGCGAGACATCGGCAACCAATGAGCGCTCCAAGATGTACTGCTCGCCATCAAACTCACGAACATCTTTACCTTCAGCAACAATCGTTCCAACACCCGTTTTGGTATAAAACGCAGGAATACCGCAACCACCTGCGCGCAATTTTTCTGCGAGGGTACCTTGCGGAGTAAATTCCAGCTCGAGTTCACCAGCCAAATATTGGCGCTCAAACTCTTTGTTTTCTCCAACATAGGATGAAATCATTTTTTTGACTTGCCGAGTGGCCAAGAGAATCCCTAAACCAAAATCATCGACGCCGGCATTGTTCGATATTGCAGTGAGGTTTTTAGTCCCTAACTCTTTGACTGCTGCAATCAGGGCTTCGGGGATGCCGCATAAACCAAAACCACCAACCGCGATGGTCTGCCCATCTTTCATAATGTCCTCAAGAGCAGCGCGGGCATTGGGAAATATCTTATTCATTCGCCTAACTTTCTTTCACGTTCTTTAATCAATTCCTAATAACTTCAAATGATAACCGCTCTGCATGACTGATTCGTGGCTTAAAAGCACTAAACTAGGGCTATGAATACCAAGGAATTACTTGCGCAATACGGCCCACGCGAGGCCATGGACTATGACCTCGTGATCGTCGGGGGTGGCCCTGCTGGCCTGTCCGCGGCAATTCATGCCAAACAAATTGCCCAACGCGAGAGTCGCGAGATCTCCGTTTGTGTTCTAGAAAAGGGCTCTGAGGTCGGTGCTCATATTTTGTCGGGTGCCATTATGGATCCGCGTGCCCTCACTGAATTATTCCCAGATTGGCAATCAATGGGGGCTCCGCTCGAGACCCTGGTAATTAAGGATGAATTCATCTTTTTAACCGAATCGAGCTCATTTACGGTGCCCCACCTTCTACTCCCAAATTGTTTTAGTAACCGGGGTAATTACATATTGAGCTTAAGTAACTTCACTCGCTGGTTAGGCGGTCAAGCCGAGCAACTGGGTGTTGATATTTTCCCTGGGTTTGCAGCTGCAGAAATTTTGTTCAACGCCCAAGGTGCAGTCTGCGGAGTTGCCACTGGTAATTTGGGTATTCACAAGGATGGAAATGTTTCCGAGCAATTCCAACTCGGGATGGAATTACGAGCGAAGTACACCTTATTTGCAGAGGGCTCACGCGGGCATCTTGGTAAGCAACTCATCACCAAATACCGACTCGATCGTGAGTCCGATCCTCAGAGTTATGGCATTGGCATTAAAGAGCTCTGGGAAGTGACTCCGGAGAACCATCGCCCAG
>VGIH01000114.1 GCA_016867965.1 Betaproteobacteria bacterium
TGTTTTTATTCTGTTGGTCATCATTACTAGTCTTGGATCAGCCCTCTACTTCATGATGAAAGACAAGGGCAATAGTTCCAGAATGGTTCACTCGCTGATGCTCAGAATTGGTTTATCGATTGCACTATTCATTGGCATTTGGATTGCCCATTACTTTGGACTCATTGAGTCCACTGGCCTGAAAGTACCTCAATAAGCAGCAACGAAGGTTGCTGCTTATTACTACCATTACATCCAGTAAATGACGATGTAGAGGCCTAGCCAGACGACGTCAACGAAGTGCCAATACCATGCGGCGCCTTCAAAACCAAAATGATTCTCAGCAGTGAAATCGCCACGAATCATGCGTCGCAAAATAATGGTCAACATCAAGCCACCCAAAAATACATGGAATCCATGGAAACCCGTCAACATAAAGAAAGTGGAACCGTAAATACCAGAGGTAAGCTTCAGATTGAGGTCGCTATAAGCATGGATGTACTCGTAGGCCTGGAAACCCAAGAAAATAAGCCCCAAAGAAACGGTGGCAAATAAACCATAAATGGCATGCTGACGATTGCCCTCGCGCAAAGCATGATGCGCCCATGTCACCGTAACCCCTGAACTTAGTAGCAACAGGGTATTAATCGTTGGAATCGGCCAAGGACCAATCGTGCTAAATTTTTCCACTAGATTTGCTGGACCAACAGTAGGCCACGCAGCTACAAAGTCAGGCCATAAAAGTTTGTTATCTACGTCACTAAGCCAAGGTACGGTGATACTGCGGGCGTAAAAAAGCGCAGCAAAGAAAGCTGCAAAAAACATGATCTCAGAAAAGATGAACCAGCTCATCGACCAGCGATAAGACACATCCACATTCACACCGTTTTTACCGGTATTGGACTCGGAGATTGCAGTACCAAACCAACCATGAAGCACAAACAGTACATAAATGACTGCCGCCAAGACCAGTGGTCCTCCCCATGACAAGCCATTCACCCAAGCCGACATACCGCCACCAAATCCAAGCAGGCCAATGCTTGCGAGGACAGGGTATTTCGAGGGGGCCGGAACAAAGTAATACGGTGTGGAGTTTGATGACATCGCGCTCTTTCTAACTAAAAATTAATTGGCTACTACTAAATTCACAATCAATAAAAGGATCGCCATAAATAATACGGCACCCAATACACCAGAAATTATGATGTGCACAAAACTTAAGCTTGCAACATCATTTTTTAATCCTGCTTTATTACGAATTCCAAGAAATGCCCACAAAACTGCGCGCATTGAACCAACGAAGCTGGGTTGCTTGTTCATGATGACGCTTTCTTCTTAGACTCTTTGCTGTCAGCAACAGGCTTTGGTATACCAGTCTCAAAAAAGGTATAGGACAAAGTAATTGTTTTAACATCTTTAGGAAGATTGGGATCAACAATAAATACCACGGGCATTTGCCGAATTTGATGCGGAGTCAGCGCTTGCTCTTGAAAACAAAAACACTCGATCTTCGTGAAGAACTCAGTGGCGGTCTTAGGTGCATAACTCGGAATCGCTTGAGCAGCCACTGGGCGATCCAAGGTGTTGACTACTTCATAAACAATCTCATGCATCTCACCTGGATGAACTTCAAGAAAGTTCTTTACGGGCTTAAAGGCGAATGGTCCGCGGCTATTGGAGTCAAACTCAATCGTGATTGTTCGACTGTAATCAACCTGGGTATTACCAGGCTTACTTGCTCCATATGCTCGCACACCATAATTATTTTTACTGGTTACAACATTAATACCAGTTACCTCGCACAGCGCTTTGTACAAAGGCACTAAGGCATAACCAAATCCGAACATTAGTACGGCAAGCAAAAGAAGCTTAAGAAGGATTTGCTTATTGAGAGTGCCTAGATTGTGTGCCATGCGACTAACCCAAGAACCAATACTTCAGCACGATGCCCAAGAAAAAAGTCAAAACAATCGATAGCAAGACCGCCGCTAGGCGGCGGTTGCTCATCAATGGATTAGATCGCTCTGTCACGTAAGGTGCCATTAACTAACTTTGGGTGGCTGCTCAAAGGTATGGAACGGAGCAGGTGATGGAACTGTCCACTCTAAGGTATTGGCTGTTTCCCATGGACTATCTGGAGCCTTCTTGCCATGACCACGGTATGCGGGCAACACCACATACAGTAAGAAATAAACCTGCATTAAACCAAAACCTAAGCCACCGATTGATGCAATTAAATTGAAGTCAGCAAATTGAGTTGGGTAATCTGCATACCGACGTGGCATACCGGCTAAGCCCAAAAAGTGCATCGGGAAAAAGGTGAGGTTAAAGAAGAACATCGATCCCCAAAAATGAATCTTGCCACGGAACTCATCGGCCATACGACCCGTCCATTTTGGACACCAGTAATAAAAGCCTGCAAACATTGCAAAGAGCGAGCCCGCCACCAATACATAGTGGAAGTGGGCAACCACGTAGTAAGTGTCTTGTAGGCCAATATCAATTGGGGCCATCGCTAAAACAAGTCCAGTAAAGCCGCCAATTGTGAATACAAAGATGAATCCGATTGCCCAGAGCATTGGGGTTTCAAAGGTCATTGACCCTTTCCACATGGTCGCAACCCAATTAAAAATCTTCACCCCAGTTGGAACTGCAATCAGCATCGTGGCATACATAAAGAAGAGCTGACCAGTTACTGGCATACCGGTGGTAAACATGTGATGGGCCCAAACAATGAATGACAAGATTGCGATAGATGATGTGGCATAAACCATCGAGGCATAGCCAAACAAACGCTTTCTAGCAAAAACAGGAACTACCTCACTAATAATGCCAAACGCGGGCAAGATCATGATGTAAACCTCAGGGTGACCGAAGAACCAGAAGATATGCTGGTACATCACAGGGTCGCCACCGCCAGCTGCAGAGAAGAAGCTGGTTCCAAAATGACGGTCAGTGAGAACCATGGTGATCGCACCAGCTAGTACAGGCATCACAGCAATTAATAAATATGCAGTAATTAACCAGGTCCAGCAAAACATTGGCATCTTCATGAGCGTCATGCCTGGCGCGCGCATATTCAAAATGGTCACGATGATGTTAATCGAACCCATAATGGATGAGGCGCCCAACAAGTGCAGTGCGAAGATGGCCATATCCATCCCTGGTCCCATTTGTAAGGTCAGAGGTGCATACAAGGTCCAACCGCCAGAGGGCGCGCCACCTGGTGCTAAAAATGAACCAAATAATAGCAATGCAGCGACCGGCAGAATCCAGAAACTGAAGTTGTTCATGCGGGCGAATGCCATATCAGACGCGCCAATTTGCAAAGGAATCATCCAGTTTGCAAAACCCACGAACGCCGGCATGATGGCACCGAACACCATCACCAAACCGTGCATGGTAGTTAGCTGATTAAAGAACTCGGGGCGTAAATATTGCAACCCGGGCTGAAAAAGCTCCAAACGAATGCCAAGCGCCATGACGCCGCCAGCCAGAAGGCTCACGAATGCAAAAATCAAATACATCGTGCCGATGTCTTTGTGATTGGTTGCGAATAACCAACGGCGCCATCCGTGCGGATGATCGTGTGCGTGATCGTGTGCGTGATCGTGGGTTGTGGATATGGTGCTCATGATTTGCTCCGGTTTAATTCAATTCGTTATATAAGTTCAATTATTTTCCAGCACGAACAGATGCAAACTCTTGAGTTTGTACTACTTCACCTGTCTTGTTACCCCATGCATTACGGTAATAGGTCATTACGGCTGCCAGGTCACCATCGGATAAAACACCGCCCCATTTGGGCATGGCGCCCTTACCGTTAATCAAAATTGTGAAGTTGCCTGCCTTTGGACCAAGCGCAACTTTGCTGCCATCCAATGCGGGGAAGGCGCCAGCGCCTTTACCGTTGGGTTGATGGCATGCAGCGCAATTGGTAGCGTATACCTTCGCACCACGATCCATTTGCTCAGCTAAGGTATAGACCTTGCTAGGATCATCCGCGTTTGCAGCCATTTCTTTTTTCTTTTCTGCAACCCATTTGGTGTAGTCCTCATCAGACACCACCCTAACAACGATGGGCATGAAAGCGTGCTGAGCGCCACAAAGCTCTGAACATTGTCCACGGAAAGTGCCAATTTTTTCAGCTCTAAACCAGGTGTCACGAACAAAGCCAGGAATTGCGTCTTGCTTTACCCCAAAGGCAGGAACTGCCCATGCATGAATGACATCATTCGCTGTAGTAATCATTCGAATCTTTTTGTTCACTGGCACAACCATCTCATGATCAACTTCCATTAGATAGGTTGGGCTCTTCGGTGCAAGATTATTAATTGCTTCGCGCGAGGTTGACAGAGTCGAAAGAAAACTAATACCTTCGCCTTCACCTTTAATATAGTCATAGCCCCACTTCCACTGATACCCAGTGGTTTTAATGGTGATGTCGGCATTGGTTGTGTCCTTCATTGCCACGACGGTTTTGGTAGCAGGAAGAGCCATACCAATCACGATTAACAGCGGGATCACGGTCCAAATAATTTCAACCGAAGTGCTCTCATGAAATGATGCGGGCTGCGCACCCTTTGATTTGCGATGTTTGTAAATGGAGTAGAACATCACCGAGAAAACGCCGATAAAAATCAACAAGCAAATGATCATCATGAACCAATGCAACCAATGAATTTCTTCCATGATCTTGGTAGCCGGTGCAGGAAAGTTCAATTGATTAACTTTGGGGCCACCAGGCATATCTTGCGCTGCAACAGTAACGCTCCAAATTCCAAAACCTAGGGCAAACCAAATTTTTGTCAGCAATTTACGAATATTCATTTTTTTCTCAAATTTATTAGCAGCGTACCCAGAAAACGACGGCCGCTTTTCTACCCACTAATCAATAATTAGACACTGAATTATAGGATGATTTGCTTGACAGAAGTCATTTTGTGATTTTCTTTGGGGCAAACCCTATTTGTAGATAATTAAATGTAAGTACTTACTTATAAAATAGCTCCGCAACTATTTACGTTTAATTGCGTCTACGCGAATATATGCCGTTTTACTATCCCCGCTACCGCGATTTTTAGCTAAAACCCATGCATGCCCATAAACGATTTCCAGTGTCAGTTTTATGGGGCTGGGTGCGTGCAGCCGATCAAGTTGTGCATCTGGAGAAATAAGCCCAAGGGCCAAACCATCCATGTAAAGGGCCTGTTCAGTCTGATACTCCAAATAAAGGTATTCCATATCCATGACCGGATCCGAATAGCGGTTTTGAACTAAGGCATCCCCAATATCGTGCATATCGAGGGCGCCCGGTAGAGCTTGTAAATGCCCCCCTTCTGAATTGGCATTCCGAAGTTCCTTACCCGTATCGGGGCCTA
>VGIH01000115.1 GCA_016867965.1 Betaproteobacteria bacterium
GCTCTTCGTTTGGGCGAGATGCGATCACCGCTCCGTCATCACCAATACCCAGAAGCGGTGCGTGTTGAGGTTTAGCCTTCATCATTTGCTCAGCGCGCGTCTTGAAAATATCGCGTATTAACTCAAATTCCCCGAGTTTGTGGGTATTTGATGGCGGGCTCTGAAGGAATTGCTTTGTCATCTTTGTATTGTAGGCGGGCTTTAGGGCCCCATTCTTGCAAGACCTGCCGTTTCAGAGGGCATTCAAAGGGCGGCCTTTAGAGGAATAGAATAGAGCTTTTGGCATTCTTGTTTAAGGCTTCAAGCCCCTTTATCCCATCACCCGCGAAACCCTATGAGTCAATCAGGCAATAAACCCAATCAAAATAAAGAAGAGCAAATTAAGGCTTTGCGTGAAGCTGCTCTGAAGTACCATGAGTTTCCGGTACCCGGCAAAATATCCATTGCTCCTACCAAGCAATTGACCAATCAACGGGACCTTTCCTTGGCTTATACGCCAGGAGTGGCAGCTGCTTGTGAAGAAATCAATCGAGACCCCGCTACTGCATTTCGCTATACCGCTCGCGGTAATTTAGTTGGCGTGGTCACCAACGGCACAGCCGTTTTAGGTTTGGGTGATATTGGCCCACTCGCCAGTAAGCCGGTCATGGAAGGTAAGGCGGTACTCTTTAAAAAGTTTGCTGGGATTGATGTGTTTGATATCGAAGTTAACGAGAGTAATCCCGAGAAATTAGTTGAAGTGATTGCCGCTCTGGAGCCAACTTTTGGCGGAATCAACCTCGAAGACATCAAAGCTCCCGATTGCTTCTTGGTGGAGCGCAAATTGCGTGAACGCATGAAGATTCCGGTCTTTCATGACGATCAACATGGCACAGCGATTGTGGTCGCTGCAGCGATTCTCAACGGCCTGAAAGTCGTTGGAAAAGATATTACAAAAGTAAAGTTGGTTACATCCGGTGCCGGTGCCGCAGCGCTTGCATGTTTACAGTTGTTAGTTCATCTTGGCTTACCAAAACGTAATATTTGGGTAACCGATATTGTTGGCGTGGTTTATGAGGGCCGGACCGAACTCATGGATCCGCAAAAATCACCGTTTGCGCAAAAGACCGACAAGCGTAGCTTAGGTGATGTGATTGAAGGGGCCGATGTATTTTTGGGTTTATCCGCTGGCGGCGTCTTGAAGCCAGAGATGGTTGCCAAAATGGCACAGAAGCCTTTGGTATTTGCCCTTGCAAACCCTACACCTGAGATCTTGCCTGACGAGGTAAAAGTGGTTAGGCCTGACGCAGTGATGGCGACCGGGCGTACTGATTACCCGAATCAAGTCAACAATGTCCTATGCTTTCCCTTCATCTTCCGTGGCGCTTTGGACGTAGGGGCAACTACGATCACCACGGAGATGGAAATCGCAGCAGTGAAGGCAATTGCCGAGTTAGCCCAAGCCGAGCAAAGCGATGTGGTGGCAGCTGTTTACAGTTCTGAGAACCTGGCTTTTGGCCCAGATTATTTAATTCCAAAACCATTTGATCCACGCTTAATTACAGCGATTGCGCCGGCCGTTGCGAAAGCTGCCATGGACGGTGGTGTCGCAAGTCGCCCGATTAAGGATTTTGCGCTTTACAAGGATCAATTGCAGCAATTTGTGTATCACTCGGGTACGGTTATGAAGCCCTTATTTGGGATTGCTAAGAAGATCCCAATGGAACAAAAGCGCATCGTCTTTTGTGAGGGCGAAGATGAGCGCGTCATGCGTGCGGTTCAAGTCATGCTCGATGAAAGTTTGGTCAATCCCATTTTGATTGGGCGTCCATCGGTCATTGAGTATCGCATTGAGAAGTTTGGTCTACGCATGAAATCTGGTGTGGATATTGAGATTGTTAATCCAGAAAGTGACGCACGCTTTAAGGATTTTTGGCAAACCTATTTGCAGCTCACAGAGCGCAAGGGGGTAACTGAGTCCTTCGCGAAGCTCGAGATGCGCCGCCGTAACACTTTAATTGGCTCCATCCTCCTCAAAAAAGGACAGGCAGATGGCATGATTTGCGGCACCATCAGCAACACCGCCACTCATTTGAAATACATTGATGAGGTCATTGGTCACGAGCCCGGTGCAACCGTTTATGGAGGAATGTCTGGACTGATATTGCCTAATCGCCAAGTCTTTTTGGTCGACACCCACGTCAATATTGATCCAAGCGCTGCTGAGTTAGCCGAAATCACACTCTTGGCAGCAAGTGAGATGCGTAAGTTGGGGATGACCCCGAAGGTCGCGTTGCTCTCCCACTCAAACTTTGGCTCTAGCGATGCACCATCGGCTGCAAAAATGCGCGAGGTATTAGCGATTTTGCAAAATACTGCTCCTGACCTTGAGGTTGATGGTGAAATGCATGGCGATTGCGCTTTAGACCCTGAAATCCGCGCAGGCGCCATTACGAATTCAACCTTGCGTGGGGAGGCCAATTTATTGGTCTTGCCAAATATTGATGCCGCTAATATCTCTTATAACTTATTGAAAACTGCCGCGGGTAATGGGGTGGCTATTGGACCACTTTTATTGGGAGTGGCAAAGCCCATTCATATTTTGACCCCGGCAGCTACCGTGCGCCGAATTGTCAATGTGAGCACGCTCGCAGTTGTGGAGGCTGCTAGTCAATCCAAGGGCTTATTTTAAAAGGGAAATGTACTTAGTAAGTAGTCGCTTACTTTTAAATTATTGATAAAAATCAATAACTTATAAAATTAGTTCTTGGATTGGGCTTGATTTGGGGGCTGGATAAGGGTAATCTATTACCTATCATGAATATTCTTCCTGAAAACATTACTTCAGCAAGCGTCGAAGACCACAGCCGCGCAGAAAATTGGGACAGAAATGATCAAGCCGATCGCGAGATCTCGGCGGCGCGCATTTATGCGCAAGGCGGGCTGTCGCGTCTTCAGACCTATGCTGCCAATCAAGACCTAGGAAAAAAAGTGACAGCTTCTTGGCGTGCCGCTTTGGCTATGAGGGATGCTGGACCCCCAGCAATGTTGCGCAGTGTGCGCCCCAATATCGTGCAATCGATTCGCGCATTTAGAACCAGCGATTTAGCAGAGGCTGCAACGGAGTTAGGTCAACACTTTGTTTATGCAAGCTGCACTAATGCCAACACCAAGGGTGAGGTACTCGAGGCAATCGCGAACGCCTATATGTTTACCAAACAGCAGGCTAAGAACTTTGATCCACTGTTGGATGCGCTGACAACTTTAGTTGACAAAGCAGGCCCGCAGCCAGGCTTTGTGGTCGTACTTGAGGGCTTGCCTTGCACCCAAAAGTTTGACAAGGAAGCAAGAGAGACTCTATTGGATGTATTCCGCGACGCGGTTGAGTTTTGGTCAGAGCGCCGGGTTCCTTATCGGGTCTTTTACTCGTTCGCTTAACTCGTCTTTAAGCTCCAAATACTTTCAACGGCTGAGATCGTAACGATCCCAGCCGTTTCTGTTCGTACTATGCGTGGACCAAGTGACAAGGCCATAAAACCAGCCTCTTTAGCACTTGCCTCTTCCTCTAAACTAAAACCGCCTTCCGGACCAATGGCAATGGCGATATTTTGGGGGGAGTGTCGGTTGAGAAATTGGTGCAGTGAATCGGTAGCAGTTGGGCTTAGAAGTATTTTTAAGCCAGCCTTACTTTGTTTAAATGCATCTCGAGGATATTGAATCGGAGTAACTTTTGGAATGACGCTGCGATCGCATTGCTCACAAGCCGCTTGGGCAATTGCCTGCCAATGCAGCATGCGTTTTTCTAGTCGCTTTGGTTCGCTTTTAAGTTTCACCACGGAGCGATCACACTCAATAGGGGTAATGATTGCAGCACCCGTTTCTACAGCCTTCTCAACTATCCAATCCATTTTGTCACCACCGGCAAGCCCCTGAATAAGCTCTAGGTGATAAGGTAGTTCGCCGTGCCGATCTTCTTGGATTAGCTCGATTTCGATCTGCGGATGGACATCGTTGATTTTGGAAAGTCTTCCTGTAGCGGTGTAGCCTTGGCCATCAAAGACGGTGAACACATCATCTGGTCCGATACGACGAACGCGTAAATGATGGGCTAAATCCCCGTCAATTGGAACTTGAAGTTTAAGTAGTTTGGATTGGGCCCAATTACCTGCTAGGTAGAACTGTGGCATACAAGCTCAGTGAGTAATTGAATCAATCACTTTTTCTTATTGCGGCAGTTCTTTTTTTGGCAATGACCATACATTGCCAGCGAATGCTCTTGTAACTTAAATCCAAGGGATTTGGCAATTTCGTTTTGGCGTTTTTCAATCGCCGAATCAACAAATTCTTCAACATGACCGCAATCAAGGCACACAAGATGATCGTGATGATTGCCCTCATTAAGCTCATAAATGGCTCGGCTATCACCCTTACTTGACTCAAAATGGCTACGAAGCAAGATTCCAGCTTGCTCGAACTGGGTCAAAACACGATAAACCGTGGCTAGACCGATATCCGAGTTGTCCTTGACCAAGGCCATATAGACTTCCTCAGCACTAAAGTGCGAATTTGCGTTTTCCTGAAAAAACTCAAGGACTTTCATGCGAGGCGCCGTGACTTTTAAGCCGATTTCACGGAGGTCGGTGGGGGAAGCGTTCTGGCTCATACGGTTTGGCTCGATCGGCAGGTTTGGGCGCTAAAATCAGATACTTAATGATACGTTGAACTGTTGACCCATGCAGATTAGCATTTTTACTTGCCGCAAGCCAAATCGAGCTTTTGCATCACGGATGTTGATCGTGCTGTGCGTTTGTCTTGGTTTGGGAGCGTGTACTTCAGCCGTTGATAATACCCAGCGAGCTTGGATGAACAGTATTTTTCAGCCATATGTTCCGGATGTGGTTCAAGGCAACTTTATTTCCAGCGAGCAATACGCTCAGCTAAAAGTTGGAATGAGTCGTGAGCAGGTACGTCAAATTATGGGTACACCATTACTCGCTAGTTATTTTCACGCAAATCGCTGGGATTATGTGTTTGAGTTTAAGCGTGAGGGTCAGACGATTGGTAAAGAGCGTCGCGTAACTTTATTTTTTGAAGGTGACAAACTTATTAAATTTGATGGCGATGCTCTGCCTACTGAAGTCGAGCTTGTGGCGGAGATTGATAATTATGCGCGGGAGAAACGTAGCTTTTGGGATGTTGTAACCGGAAAAAATAAGCCACCGAAGCCTGTGAAGAGGGCACCCCCTGAAGTGATGGTGATTAGCCAGCCCAATAACTTACCTAACCCAACACCACAACCCGATGTGGTGGTTACCCCCGTTAAAAATTAATCAGAGAACTAGCGATGCCAATGAAATTTGCAGTTG
>VGIH01000116.1 GCA_016867965.1 Betaproteobacteria bacterium
AGCTTACTCAATGGAAAACGCGAGTCCACCCAGGCCAAGCCTTTTTGGGCAACAGAGGCGTTTGCTGGGACTTTAATTTCTTGGAATGCCATGGTTAGTCAGTCATATGAACTATTAAATAATTAAGGTTAGCACTGTTACGCAGTTTTTGCTGAGCCTCTTTAGTAATAGCAAACTCAATAAATCCCCTTTGTAGCTATGGTTTTATAAGCCAGACATAGCAATCGGTTTCTGAGCAGATCGAGACTAAATCGAGTACAGTGAAAATATCAGTTAAGACTATTTCACGTTCATGCTCCCAGATATACCGCTAATCCGAATTGATAATACCGTCGATAATTTAGCGAATTACCACGATAAGGTGTTATTGGTTGTTAACGTCGCAAGCGAATGTGGTTTTACTTCGCAATACCGTGGTTTAGAGGTCCTGTATCGGGATTTCAAAGATCGCGGCTTTGAAATACTTGCCTTCCCTTGTAATCAGTTTGGTAATCAAGAACCGGGTGATTCTGAGCAAATCGCAAACTTTTGTAAAACTAACTATCAAATTACGTTTCCCTTATTCAAAAAAATCGTAGTAAATGGAGCGGGAACACACCCTTTTTTTAATTTTCTAAAAGATTCGGCACCTGGTCTTTTGGGATCAACAACCATTAAGTGGAATTTCACAAAATTTTTGATTAATCGGTCGGGTAAAGTCATTCAACGTTTTGCACCCACAAGCGCTCCGGTTAGTATTGGGCGCACAATTCGAGAGGTACTCTAAACGAATGGCTATTTCATGAGCCCTGAGCTACCCATTTCAGCCATCTTACGTCAACGAATCAAAGCAAAAAAACTCCGTTTTCATGCGCGAGATAATATTTCGGCGGTCATCCAGTCTGGTGAATTAAATCTTCTAATCGAAGAAGTGAGTGAAAAAATTGAAGGGGTCTTACAAAGCCTAGTAATTGATACTGCCAACTACCACAATACATACGATACGTGCCGGCGTGCGGCTAAAATGTTTATTCTTGAGATACTCCAGGGACGCTATCTTCTACAGCCTGATTTACCGGTGACTTCCAAAAAGATATCCGCTAGTGAGCTCACAATTCTTGGTCCAATTACAGTCCGAGGCGTTTGTTCCCATCATCTCTGCCCCATTACGGGACGGCTTTGGATTGGCATCCTGCCAAATAAGGATAATGACTCCATCAGCCCTTCAAAATACGCTCGACTGACACACTGGATCATGTCACGACCTCAAATCCAAGAGGAGGCGGCTGTTCAACTTGCACAAATGATCGAACATCAAATATCACCCGATGGCCTTGCCATTGTGATGAATGCCGATCATAGCTGTATCCAGTGGCGCGGCATCATTGATAATGAATCTAGAAAGACAAATAGTGTCATGCGCGGTTTGTTCTTAAAAAATAGTAATTTACGTAAAGAACTTTTATCCCTAATTGCAATGGAATCATCATGACAAGCGCCTACGTTGAGCTCACCGCCCTCAAACTAAAGACAAAAATTGGAACATACAGCCCCAGAGAGAATCGTCCAAAACAGCATGTATTGGATCTTAAGCTTTGGATCGATCCAAAACTCGTTCTCATTGATGAAGATCGCATGGATCGAGTCTTTGATTACGATGAACTTATTCGTGACATTGACATACTGGCAGGCGATAGCCATTATGAAACGCAGGAACGACTGATTACTCGAATCGTGGAGGCCTGTGCAAGCTATAGTGCGATTGAATCGGTTGAGATTGGCCTAACAAAATTTCCAGTGCGAGCAAATGCTGGACATCTGGGTATTCGACTTCATGTGGATACTAAAAAAATGGCTCAAATCCGAAAAAGCCTTCTCTAACGCGAATAAGCCCGAATCATACTAATGATCTCATCGTATATTTGGCGTATTTTTTTAATGAGACTCATAAGCCCTTGCGTAAGCGTGATTTTTCCAACTGATCACTACTAAGCTTTGTGTAATTTACTAATGGGTGATAGCCCATTTGATAGCAATTGCAATGTTTTCCTAGTATCCAACGCGCAAGCCGAATTCGAAAGTTTTGAAGCATTTTGAACCTCATATCAGATAGTGAAATCAATGAAAGTAGCTACTACCTATTCATTATGGCTGAATTTATTGGATATTCATTCAGAACAATTATTATTGAGCCAGATCAGCCTGGATCCCTAAAATTAACTGGGTTATGCCCTCTCAAAATAACTCTTATCCTTTGATCCAATGCTTGACGACCTAATACGAAAAGTCATACGTGAAATAGTGGGTGATAGTGGCCCACCAACAGCTTTTTTAAGTCCGCCAGGCGACCCAGGTCTTTTCGGCCCTGAATCGATCACCTGGAAAGTGCATGAAGACTTTATAGCGATGATGATTGGTGGGATTAGCTCGCTGATCTTACAAGCCCTGCATCCCCAAGCACTAGCCGGGGTTTGGGATCACTCCACGTTTAGGACGGATTTAAAAGGAAGGCTCGGACGAACGGCTTATTTCATTGCGGCTACAACTTACGGTCCGACCGATATGGCAGAAACTATTATTAGAAAAGTAAATACCATTCATTCAAAAGTTACCGGGATTGATGAGTTAGGTAAACCCTATCTCGCCACGGATCCCCATCTACTCACCTGGGTTCAACTAACTGAGACCTTTAGCTTTATGAGTGCTTATGAGGATTATCGAAACGAAGCATTAAGCGCCAAGCACAGGGACCAATATTTTCGTGAAATGAGATCCCTTGGCTATCGGCTGGGCGCTACTCATCTACCCGACACTTATGAAGGTACCAAACAGGCCATCTATGCATACTTACCCGAACTGCATTATGGTGAACGGGCCAAAAGTGTTATCCATTTACTGGAAAACTTCCCGAGTAAGTTACTTGCTAAACCTTTTATCATCCTACTTAGTCGAGCTGGATTTAATAATTTACCCAATTGGGCATACCCCATCATTCAAAAATCAGTCCCAAGTCAGATGGATCGCTTGGCAATCAAGAAGAGTATTGACTTATTGTCGATTCCGATCCGTGAAACGCTGAAAGATGGGGTGGCAGCGCACTCACGTAGGCGTATGTATGGCAAATAAGTTGTTGCCATCAGCTAATCTCTTGCCGCGAGATGGCAGGATTTACTATTTTCCAAACTTTTTAAGTGATCAAAACGGCGCCAGATTGATGAATCATTTAATGGAATCAATTACTTGGAAATCGGATCAACTGTGGATGTTTGGAAAATTGGTAACAATCAGACGCCAAGTGGCATGGGTTGGTGATCCAAGCTGTGCTTATACCTATTCAAACGTGAAGAAAGAACCTGAGCCGTGGACTAGAGAATTACTGGCTATTAAGAATCAGTTACAGCAATTTACCGAGTTCCAATTTAACTCTTGCCTATTAAACCTTTATCATGATGGTAATGATGGTATGGGCTGGCACAGCGACGATGAACGCGAACTAGACCCCAAATCCCCCATTGCCTCATTATCACTGGGCGCTACTCGAAAATTTAACTTTCGTCACCGCGGTGATAAGACGACTATTTCAGTTTTTCTTGAGAGTGGAAGTCTATTGTTAATGAATCCGCCCACACAGACTTTCTGGCAACATGCATTAATAAAAAATAAATCGATAGATTCACCAAGGATTAACTTAACATTTAGAAAAATTCGTATTTAGATTACTGAGAAATTAACTTGGTTATAATTCATCATCGCTTAATTACACATAATTTTCCCTACGATCTAAATTCTTAGTATTTTTTATTTCTTGAATTTAAATGCCCGTAGCAATGAATTCAGCATCTTTTGGAAATTCATCAAGATCAATCTTTTCATCAAGAAGTACATTAAATATATTCGTATCAAGCATGTATTTCATAAATTGATCTAAATTGATTCCGCCAAGTTCCACCGGATGCCAGTAGCCACCTGGATCCCACCCGGTATACCGCCCCACACCTACGGGTCACAAGGGCGGCCAATCTCAGTCACAATCGGCTCAATCAACACTGTTGATATCGCCCAGATCTGGCTTGCCCAGCAGGAGTCGAATGAATATAAATTTCATAACTTACCAATCTTCCAATCATGAACAGGATTTGATGGGTCGCTTTTACAACCGGTATGTCGAATTGCCTCAATTGCACAAAACTCATCTTTGTCAGATGCGTCACCACTAATACCCACAGCACCAATTGCTGTTCCTTGCGGATCAAGAATAAGAACGCCACCTGGAGTAGGAATAAACCGTCCATCCGAGGCTACGGCCAGAGCCGCTTGAAAGTTTGGTCGATCTGCTAATCGATCACGAATTTGGCGTGTTGACATTCCCATACCCAATGCCGACCAGGCTTTTGCGAGTGCTATTTGATGACGCAAGTTACCGCAACCATTCTCTCGCTTAAATGCAACAAGATTTCCTCCTGAATCAACAACAGCAACGGCAAAAGGTAATAGTTCATGTTGAATTCGAAGTTCTATAGCCTTATCAATAATTAGGCTCGCTACACCCAAGTCAATACTTGAGTGAATAGGTACTAAATGTTGTGCCATCTGGTATCCCTCTAAACTTTTTTTCTAGTTTGATCATAGTTCAGGAATACTCTCCAGCGTAATCCTTAACTCAGTAAATTCCCTAATATGGGTGTTTGATTTTGAAAACGGCTATACAAATTCAGCCCGCTGACTTATGATAAATCAGTCAAAGCAAAGGATTAATTATGCTTTCAAAGCAAGATAATACGTTGTTAGTTACTAGTGAAGCCAATACAGTAATGGGTAATTATTTACGTTGTTACTGGCACCCTGTAGCCCTATCCGAAGAAGTTGCCAAACCTGACTCACCCCCAATTCGAATAAAGATCATGGGAGAGGATCTACTTTTATTTCGCGATAGCCAAGGTAAAACAGGGCTAATAGAACCCTTTTGCGCTCATCGCGGTGCAGATTTATTTTTTGGAAGAAATGAGGAATGCGGAATACGTTGTGTTTACCATGGTTGGAAATATGATGTCCATGGCAATTGCATTGACATGCCTAATGTACCTAAGATGCCGCCT
>VGIH01000117.1 GCA_016867965.1 Betaproteobacteria bacterium
TTTGGAGAGGTAAATGCCGTCATTTGATACTGTGTGCGAACCCAATGTCGTGGAGCTCAAAAATGCCGTCGAGCAAGCCAATAAAGAAATTACGAACCGTTTTGACTTTAAAGGCTCTGACGCGCGCGTCGAGCAAAAAGATAACGAACTGATTTTGTTTGCCGATGACGACTTCAAGTTGGGGCAGGTGCGAGACGTACTCTTTAGCAAAATGGCCAAACGTAATGTGGACGTGCGGTTTTTAAAAGACGATAAGACCGAGACGATGTCAGGCGACAAGCGTAAGCAAACCATGAAACTCTTAAAGGGTATCGAGCAAGAGCTTGCTAAAAAGATCGTACGCATTATCAAAGACAGCAAAATTAAAGTGCAAGCGAGTATTCAGGGGGATGCGGTGCGCGTAACTGGTGCCAAGCGTGATGATTTGCAAACTGCGATGGCGTTATTGCGAAAAGAGGCCAGCGAAGCTCCTTTGGCGTTTAATAATTTTCGCGACTAATTTGTGGTTTTGGCATCTCAAAACGCGATTGATCAATTTTGCGATGCCTGTTGGCTCGAAGATGGCCTCTCAAAAAATACGCTAAGTGCCTATCGGCGTGATCTCACCTTATTTGCCACTTGGTTGGGTGAGCAAAAGAATGCCACCGATCTCTTTCAAGTAAAGGAAGGTGATCTCACCACTTACATGGCAGCAAAGCGAAGCGATAAAGCCACTACAGCCAATCGGCGCCTAACCGTCTTTAAACGCTTTTATCGCCATGCATTACGCCTTGGCTATGTCAAAGAAGATCCGTGTGCGAAGCTGCGCGCCGCCAAGCAAGCACAGCGCTTTCCGAAGGTCTTGAGCGAAGATCAAGTCATTGCTCTACTGAATGCCCCGAATATTGACGAGCCCCTAGGATTGCGCGATCGCACGATCCTCGAGCTGATGTACGCGAGTGGTTTACGAGTCTCAGAAATTGTGTCACTCAAAACTGTATCGTTGGGACTCAATGAAGGGGTCGTACGCGTGGTCAACGGTAAAGGTGGTAAAGAGCGTATCGTTCCTTTTGGTGGTGAAGCGGGACAGTGGTTGCGTCAATATCTACAAGAGGCGCGACCCATTCTTTTAGAAGGAAAAAATTGCCAAGAGGTTTTTGTGGGGCGTCGCACGGGAAGTGGTTTAACCCGTCAGGCTTTTTGGTTCATCATTAAACGCTATGCGAGTCTGGCTGGCATTCAAGTGGCGCTCTCACCTCATACTCTGCGCCATGCCTTTGCCACTCATCTCTTAAATCATGGCGCTGATTTGCGCGTGGTGCAACTCTTGTTGGGGCACGCGGATATCTCCACCACCCAAATTTATACCCATGTGGCCCGCGAGCGTCTCAAATCCTTGCACGCCACCCACCATCCGCGTGGTTCTTAAGCAAATCCGCTAGTATTGATTCATGGACGAGTTGATAAGGTACTTTTGGTTGATCCCGGTGGCGTATTTGCTGGGATCGATCTCGTTTGCGGTGGTAGTGAGTCGTTCGATGGGTTTACCAGACCCCTACACGCATGGTTCTAAAAATCCAGGAGCGACCAATGTCTTGCGCACTGGAAATAAATTCGCTGCTGCGCTCACCTTGATTGGGGATGCGGCCAAAGGCTGGCTGGCGGTGACGATCGCGCGCGCAGTCTTGGGTGACCCCAGTCAAGCGAGCGTCAATATTCTGTTGGGGCTAGTAGCAATTGCTGTCTTCATCGGACACCTCTATCCAATCTTTCATCGCTTTAAAGGTGGCAAAGGCGTAGCGACTGCAGCGGGGATTTTATTTGCCATCAATTGGTCTTTGGGCTTGGCCACCTTAGGAACTTGGTTGATTGTGGCAGTCTTTATGCGCTATTCATCACTAGCTGCCCTATGTGCCGCAGTTTTTGCACCGATCTATTTCACATTTCTTTTTGGTGTGCAACCCATGGGATTGGCCATTGTCGTGATGAGTGCACTCCTCATTTATCGCCATCGCAGTAATATCCGAAATCTTCTCAATGGCACGGAGACGCGCCTGAGTAAAAAATAGGTCAGTACCATGAGCATTGCAATTATCTGCGTCATCTTCGCTGGATTTTTACCAATCATTGCAGCAGGCATCGCTAAGTTTGGCCCTACTGAGAGCTCTGCAAGCGACCCATATGACAACAACCAACCACGCGAGTGGCTTGCCAAGCAAACGGGATTGCGCGCACGTGCGAATGCGGCGCAAGCCAATACCTTTGAGTCCTTGCCTTTTTTCTATGTTGCGATTGCGATCGCGATGATTTTGCAAGCTCCCCAAGCCCGCATTGATGTGTTGGCGATTGCATACCTTTTGGCGCGCGTGGCCTATATTGCGTGCTATGTGATGGACTGGGCAAACCTGCGCACCTTCGTGTGGCTCATTGGATTTGCGTGTACAGTAGCCTTATTCTTTCAAATTTAGGTCAGCGCCTATTAATTCAAGTCACTTCTCAAATTCTTCATGTCGCGCACCACAAAACTAACGCCATCCAAAGTAAATACCAAAACGATCGCCTGCAAGAGCGAAGAGGGCGTGCCACTCTCGCAAGTGATTCGTAAACGCATTCAAGCAAAGAAAGCACGCTTTCATGCGAACGACAATATTGCGCAGTTTATTGAACCCGGTGAGATTGATGGCTTGATTGATGAAGTGGCGGGTAAGCTCCAAGGAGTGCTCGAGAGTTTGGTGATTGATACCGAGAGTGATCACAACACGCGTGGCACTGCGTATCGCGTTGCGAAGATGTATGTCAATGAAGTGTTCACGGGACGCTATACCCCACAGCCAAACCTCACGAAGTTTCCGAACATTACGCGTCTGAATGAACTCATGATCATTGGGCCGATTGCGGTGAAGAGCGCTTGCTCGCACCATTTGTGTCCGATCATGGGGCGCGTGTGGATTGGCGTCTTACCCGATAAGCAAACGGCACTGATTGGTTTATCCAAGTACGCCCGCATCACCGAGTGGATTATGTGCCGACCACAAATTCAGGAGGAGGCGGTGGTGGAGCTCGCCAATATTTTGGAAGAAAAAATGAAGCCCACGGGATTGGCACTCGTTATGGAAGCCGATCACTTTTGCATGCAATGGCGCGGCGTGAAGGATCTCAATTCCAAGATGGTCAATAGCGTGATGCGCGGCTCATTCTTAAAAGATGCGAATCTGCGCCGCGAGTTCTTGGCGCTTATGGATAAGCAGCAGGGCAAGCAGTAAGCACACTCTGAATGATTTGAGAATCATTCTCAATTAAAAAATCAACTAAATCAGTATCTTATAAAACACTATGAAGAGTATTGATTTATGTTTTAAGATCCAAATTGCATTTTTTTTTACACGGAGAATCCATGAAAAACACACGTCGTCAATTCTTGATCATGTCTGCAGCCGGTGCAGCTACATTGTCACTCAATAATTTGGCTCAAGCTCAAGCAATGGTTGCTGAGACTGATCCCCAAGCCCAAGCCTTGGGTTACAAAGCCGATACTACCAAGGTAGACACCAAGAAATACCCTAAGCACGCCAATACGCAACGTTGTAATAATTGCGCATTATGGATCGGAAAAGCTGACGCTCCTGCTGGAGGATGTAGTTTGTTTGCTGGAAAACAAGTCCACGCTGCTGGTTGGTGCTCTGCTTGGGCTAAGAAAGCAGGCTAATTTAAAGCAAGCTTTTGAACATCTCTGCGATTTTGGACCAAATAAAAATGGCGCTCAAACTGAGCGCCATTTTCTTTTCCTAAGGAACTACCAATTAGGAATTTGCCAAGTGTGCTTCGAGTGTCTTGGTGAACTTGTTGGCGTGGCTACGCTCAGCCTTTGCTAACGTCTCAAACCAATCAGCAATCTCGTCAAAGCCTTCTTCGCGAGCAGTTTTGGCCATACCTGGGTACATATCGGTGTACTCATGGGTCTCACCAGCAATCGCTGCTTGGAGAGCCTCGGTAACGGTCTTGGCAGGCATGCCAGTACCTGGCTCGCCAGCGCCACCATTGATCAAGTACTCCATATGGCCATGAGCGTGACCGGTCTCACCTTCAGCGGTGGAGCGGAAAACAGCTGCGACGTCATTTGCACCAGCAATGTCAGCCTGGTTTGCGAAGTACAAATAACGACGGTTGGCTTGGGATTCACCCGCAAATGCTTCTTTTAACGACTGTTCAGTCTTGGTACCTTTTACCGACTTAGCCATATAAATCTCCCTTAGAATGAGTGGGTTATAAATTGAGAGGCAGTGATGGGAAAGGTTCTCCCTGCACTAATCCACACCTCGATTATCAGAAATTTTGGTGACCGTTTCATCGTATTTTTGTATAGATCCAATAGGAAAAAACTAGTGATTTCCTTATTAGATAGTTAAAGTTAATCAATCCTAGAGGGTATTCGTAAGCACTTGAATTCTTTGAGGGATATGCCTTGCCCCCAGAAAACAGAGACGGTTCTTGGATTTAGCTCGATTTCATCATGACCTCTATTTTGAAGCAATACAATAGTGTGCAATGGGATTAAATTAAGTGCGGTAAAAATTTGGCCCAAAGCCAAAAGTTAGTCCGTCCAAATCAACCGATTCGAAAATATGGATGCTGAGCTTCTCTATCAAAAGTTACTAAATCATCTGCGGGAACAGCTCCGACGCCACCCAAGCCTCCAAATCGCTGGTCTAGCGATTGGAGGTGCCTGGATTACCAAGCGTTTAGCGAGAGATTTGAGCTTGCCTCAACATGGCGTGATTAATGTCGCGTTTCATCGTGACGATTATGCAGAAAAAGGGTTGGCAGCGATTCGATCAGCCGACACCATGGCAACGCATCTCCCCTTTGAGGTCACTGGCGCTCAAATCGTGCTCATCGATGACGTGCTCTTTACTGGAAGAACTGTACGCGCTGCGCTCAATGAACTCTTTGATTTTGGCAGACCCGCGGCGGTTGAGCTCATGGTACTTGCCGATCGGGGTCAACGGGAGTTACCGATCGCTGCAGATTTTGTCGGCGAGCATATTCAATTACCGGATACTCAAATCCTCGCTTTAGAAAAAGTAACCAAAGAC
>VGIH01000118.1 GCA_016867965.1 Betaproteobacteria bacterium
ACCAACAATATAATTCAAGGCTAGCCTGAAAGCGAACTGTGAAGGTATTTCGAAGACTTAAGCCCACCGCAACCCAGGCCCCATGCGCCCTAACCATTGGAAACTTCGATGGCGTGCATCGCGGCCACCAAGCCTTACTCCACAAGTTGGTTGAGGGTGCACACACTCGTCATTTGAATTCTTGCGTCCTAACCTTTGAACCTCACCCGCGAGAGTTTTTTTCGCCACACGATGCACCACCCCGAATTCAAAACATTCGTGACAAATTAATGGCCTTAAAGCAATACGAAGTCGATACGATTGCGATTGAAGAATTTAATCAAGCCTTCTCCCAACTCAGTCCCACTGAGTTTGTGCAAGAGATATTGATTCGAAAACTGAATACCAAATGGTTACTGATTGGCGATGACTTCTGCTATGGCGCCAAACGCGCAGGTAATTTTGAGAGCTTGGTTGCCGCTGGCAAACAGTTTGGTTTTGAGGTCAGTCGCATCCCTAGCGTTCTCGAAACTGAAGAACGTATCTCGTCTTCGCTTCTTCGACAAGCCCTTGAGCATGGCGATATGAAGCGCGCAGAGCAACTGCTCGGTCGCCCCTTTTCAATTTCGGGTCACGTCTTGTATGGCAAACAATTAGGGCGCACACTTGGATTCCCCACCTTAAATTTAGCCGTTTGCACACGTTACCCAAATGGCAAGCCCGTAACCAGCGGAATTTTTGTTAGTCAGGTACATGGCTTGGGTAACCAACCCTTACCTGCCGTCTCGAGTCTGGGGGTGCGGCCCTCCGTCGAGAGTAGCGGCCAAGTTCTTTTAGAGACTCATGTCTTTGATTTCAACCAATCTGTCTATGGGCAAGTGGTTTGCGTAGAATTACTAGCTCGACTGCATGAAGAACGAAGATACCCTGATCTAATCACCCTACAAGCTGCTATTCAAGATGATGCCCAAAAGGCTCGTCAATACTTTCTAAAGAAAAATCTGTATGTCTGATAAATCCTCAAACTACCCGGTCAATTTACTCGAGACCAGCTTTCCGATGCGCGGCGATTTGCCAAAACGGGAACCAAAATGGGTAGAAGAGTGGCAACGCAATAAGGTTTATGAAGCAATACGCAAGGCTCATGCAGGGCAACCAAGTTTTATCTTGCACGACGGCCCTCCCTATGCCAATGGCGATATTCATATTGGGCATGCAGTCAATAAAATTCTCAAAGATATGATCGTTAAATCGCGTTGGCTAATGGGTTTTGATGCTGTCTATGTGCCAGGCTGGGATTGCCATGGCATGCCTATTGAGATTCAGATTGAAAAACAATTTGGTAAAAACTTACCCACCGCTGAGGTGCAAGCTAAAGCCCGAGAATATGCACAAGCTCAAGTTGCCAAGCAGAAAAAAGATTTTCAGCGCTTAGGGGTTCTTGGTGAGTGGGATCAGCCCTACCTCACTATGGATTTTCAGAATGAAGCGGACGAGATTCGGGCGCTTGGTGAGATCTGGAAAAGGGGGTATGTCTTTCGTGGATTAAAACCGGTGAACTGGTGCTTTGATTGTGGCTCAGCCCTAGCCGAAGCGGAAGTAGAGTATCAAGATAAAACGGATCCTGCTGTTGATGTTGGTTTTGCCTTTGATTCCAATCAGAATGCGAAACTTGCCAATGCATTCGACCTCAAAGAACTACCCACCAAACCAGGTATGGCTGTGATTTGGACCACCACCCCATGGACCTTACCAGCGAATCAAGCCTTAAACGTTCATCCCGATCTCGAGTACGCACTAGTTGAAACTGACCAACGCTTGCTATTGCTAGCCAAAGATCGTGTGAAGGATTGCTTAGAGCAATATGGTTTAGAGGGAAAGGTTTTAGCAAGTTGTAAAGGAAAGGCACTTGAGGGTATTTCCTTTTGGCATCCGTTGGCGAATTTAGACTCTGGATACAAACGCTTAGCGCCAATTTATTGCGCCGATTACGTCACACTTGATACCGGAACTGGCTTGGTGCATTGCGCTCCAGCGTATGGTGAGGATGACTTCAAGTCTTGCAAAGCTCACGGCTTAGCCGATCAAGACATTATTAATCCCGTGATGGGCGATGGTGTCTATGCTTCATCTCTGCCCCTCTTTGCTGGACAGCATATATGGAAAGCGAACCCAAATATTGTCAAAGCGCTTGATGAGGCTGGCAGCCTTTTGAAGAATAAATCCTATACGCACTCCTACATGCATTGCTGGCGACACAAGACACCGATTGTCTACCGTGCAACCTCGCAATGGTTTGCCAGCATGGATAAGAAGCCCGCCAGCGAGAAAGCCTCGCTTCGTGAAACCGCCTTGGCAGGCGTGGAGAGTGCGCATTTCTATCCAGCTTGGGGTAAGCAACGCTTACACAGCATGATTGTTAATCGTCCCGATTGGACACTTTCACGTCAACGGCAATGGGGTGTGCCCATGGCATTTTTGATTCACAAAGAAACGGGTGAGCCCCACCCGCGCACACCAGAATTGCTTGAGCAAGTCGCTCAATTGGTTGAAAAGAATGGGATTGAAGCTTGGCAGAATTTATCGATTGAAAGTTTGATTGGTGATGAAGCGAGCGACTATGAAAAAAATCGTGACACGCTCGATGTCTGGTTTGACTCAGGTACAACCCATTGGCACGTTATGCGAGGTTCACACCGCAATGCTCTGTATCGCAAAGAATCGGAGGGCGCAGAGGGTCGTTGGGCTGATCTTTACTTAGAGGGATCCGATCAACACCGCGGTTGGTTTCATTCGTCACTCTTAACTGGTGCCATGCTCGATGGTAAACCCCCGTATCGCGCCCTGTTAACCCATGGGTTTACCGTGGATGGTCAAGGTCGCAAGATGAGTAAGTCAGTTGGTAATGTGATTGCTCCTCAAGAAGTAGCTGACAAGCTCGGTGCTGAAATTATTCGCCTGTGGGTTGCCTCTACTGATTACTCAGGCGAGATGTCGATCTCCGATGAGATCTTGAAACGAGTTGTTGAAAGCTATCGACGCATCCGCAACACTTTGCGCTTTCTCTTGGCAAACCTTGCGGATTTTGATCCACAAACGCACCATCTCCCCGTTTCAGATTGGCTAGAGATTGATCGCTATAGCGTTGCACTTGCAGCCAATTTACAAAATACCATTGAAGCACATTACCGCGATTATGAATTTCATCCAGCGGTCTCAAAAATATTGGCGTTTTGTTCTGAAGATTTAGGTGGCTTCTATTTGGACATTCTGAAAGATCGTCTCTACACCATGCCCGCCAATTCAGTGGGTCGGCGCTCCGCTCAAAATGCGTTATTTCATATTAGCCAACACTTACTCAAGTGGCTATCGCCCTTCCTCAGCTTCACTGCTGAAGAGGCTTGGAAATGCTACCCACACTTTGCCAAGTCCAAAGAGAGTGCATCTATCTTCACCGAAGAATTTGGATCCTTCCCTGAAATAAAGGACGCACAAGCCTTACTTGCTAAATGGCAACGGATTCGTGAAATCCGCTCTGACATTACAAAAGCGATTGAGCTTCAGCGTGAAGCCGGAATCATTGGTTCTTCTTTACAGGCTGAGCTACTAATTCAAGTAAGCGCTGCTGATTTTGAGATGCTGCAATCGATTCTTCCCGATTTACGCTTTGTGACGATTACCTCCAAAGCGGAGATTGCAAAATCCTCCGATGGCAATATTCAGATCACAGTCAAGCCAAGTACCTATCAAAAATGCGCACGTTGCTGGCATCACACGGCAGATGTTGGATCCGATCCAAACCATCCTGACTTATGCGGTCGCTGCATTAGCAATCTGGGTGGTGCCGGTGAACTTCGTCAGTATGCATAAATATGAACCAGACTTCATCCCAAGCAAGCTCAAGCAAATGGTATGTACCACTAGCTCTTGGGGTATTAATTGCTGATCAAATAACCAAGTGGTGGGCTCAAATGAGTCTACCGATGGCTCAGCCAATTAAGGTCACTGATTTTCTGAACTGGTTCTTAATTTATAACCCGGGCGCTGCCTTCTCTTTTTTATCTCAAGCAGGTGGTTGGCAACGGTGGTTTTTCACTGTGATTGGAATTGTTGCCGCCATCGTTATCATATGGCTCTTGCAAAAAAATGCGCACGACCGTCCTTTTTGCCTCGCCCTTTCTCTGATTCTCGGGGGTGCAATTGGGAATGTTCTAGATCGCTTGCTATATGGCGCTGTAGTTGACTTTATTGATGTGCACTATGACGGATGGCACTGGCCAGCCTTCAACATCGCCGATAGCGCGATCTCAATTGGTGCTACATTAATTGTTATCAATGAAATACGACGGGCCATTAAAGACCGCCCCTAGAGTCAAATCGATTTGGAACCCGCGCATGACCTCGTTAGCAAATAAAAAAATTGTCTTAGGAGTCTCTGGCGGCATTGCTGCGTATAAATCAGCCGAATTAGTCCGCGCCCTGATTCAAGAAGGTGCCGAGGTTCAGGTTGTGATGTCTGAATCTGCTATGCAATTCATTACACCAGTCACGATGCAAGCACTCAGCGGCAAGCCAGTCTATAGCAGTCAATGGGATGCACGCATTACCAACAATATGGCGCATATTGAACTCTCGCGAGAAGCCGATGTAATTTTGATTGCTCCAGCGAGTGCCGATCTCATGGCAAAACTGTCGCTGGGTTTGGCTGATGATCTTCTAACGACGATGTGCCTAGCGCGCGATTGCCCTCTTTTGATTGCCCCAGCCATGAACCTGCAAATGTGGGGACACCCCGCAACCCAGAGAAGTCTCAAGCGACTTGAAGACGATGGCGTTATCGTCCTTGGTCCCGGAAGTGGCGATCAGGCCTGCGGTGAAGTGGGTATGGGTCGGATGCTGGAGCCCTCTGAGTTGTGTGAGCAGCTGGTTGCGTTTTTTCAGCCACAGGTCTTGAGTGGGAAGCGAGTACTCATTACGGCTGGTCCAACATTTGAGGCCATCGACCCAGTCCGTGGTATTACGAATCTAAGTTCCGGAAAAATGGGATTTGCGATTGCCCAAGCGGCTGTTGAAGCGGGTGCAG
>VGIH01000119.1 GCA_016867965.1 Betaproteobacteria bacterium
TGAGTTTCATGATGGTGAGCGCCCTCACACTTAGGTCATGGGCATCAACGCACTTCAGCCAATGAGGCTAGTGTCGCCGCTGAGCCAACACCGATTGCTGAGATTGCAGTCGCTAACGGCGCCCCAGTAACAGAGAGTGTGTGGGAGCCAGAGGCACAAAAAGAGCTGAATAAGATCCCATTTTTTGTACGCGGTAAGGCAAAACGTAATACCGAGCGCTTTGCGATTGAGCGCGGTTTACCAACGATTTCTTTAGAAACTTTGTATGACGCAAAAGCCCATTTTGGACGTTAAGTGCACTGGAGCCATGTTATGAACGTAGTCAATATTTCCGTAAGTGAGATGAAACCACGGCGAGCGGACGGAGAGGGCAGTGTTCAAGTCCAACTTGACCCCAATTTAAAGATTGGGAAGGCAAAAGTCTTTGCGGTTTATGGCAAGGGCGGAATTGGTAAGAGCACCACCTCCTCAAATCTCTCGGTAGCGTTCTCTAAGTTAGGAAAGCGCGTGATTCAGATTGGCTGCGATCCAAAACACGATTCTACCTTCACGCTCACCAAAAAATTGATGCCGACTGTGATTGATGTTTTGGAGAAGGTTGATTTTCATTCGGAAGAATTGCACGTCGAGGACTTTGTCTACGAAGGCTATAACGGGGTTATGTGTGTTGAAGCCGGCGGCCCTCCTGCAGGAACAGGTTGTGGCGGCTATGTTGTTGGTCAAACTGTGAAATTACTCAAAGAACATCACTTACTGGATGACACCGATGTGGTCATTTTTGATGTCTTGGGTGATGTAGTATGCGGTGGCTTTGCAGCACCCTTACAGCATGCGGATCGCGCACTCATCGTTACGGCTAATGATTTTGATTCGATCTTTGCGATGAATCGCATTGTGCAAGCGATTGGTGCCAAAGCTAAAAACTATAACGTGCGCTTAGGCGGCGTGATTGCAAATCGCAGTGCTGCTACGGATCAAATTGACAAGTTCAATGAAAAAGTAGGCCTCAAAACGATGGCGCATTTTCCAGACTTGGACGTGATTCGTCGCAGCCGCTTAAAGAAATCAACGCTCTTTGAGATGGAGCAATCGCCAGAGCTCGACAAAGTGCAGCAAGAGTATCTGCGTCTAGCAGCAGCCCTCTGGGCTGGCGCAGACCCTCTGCCAGCAGTTCCCATGAAAGACCGTGACATTTTTGATCTCTTGGGATTTGATTAATTAGGGTATTGGTATGCAAGAGCATTCGTATCTCGAAAAACGTAGTCAGTTGCAGCAGTACTTTGATCGGACTGCGTTTGATGCCTGGGCGAAATTAACCTCGACCGCACCGGTAAGCGGGATTCGCAAAACTGTGCGGGCAGGGCGCGATGAGATGCGCAATGTTCTTCTAAGTTATTTGCCTGCTGACCTTCATGGACAGCGGGTTCTAGATGCAGGTTGCGGGACCGGTGCACTCGCTGTCGAGTTAGCCAAGCGCGGTGCACAGGTGATGGCCACCGATATCTCGCCAACCTTGATTGACTTGGCACGCGAGCGCTTACCGACCGACTTGGGTCGGGGGTCAATTGAGTTCTTTGCTGGGGACATGTTAGACCCCTCTTTGGGTAATTTTGATCACGTGGTTTGTATGGACTCGATGATTCATTACCACCGCCGCGATATTACCAAGGCGCTTGCTGGTTTAGCGCAGCGAACTAGCCAACGAATCGCATTTACCTTTGCACCGAAGAACCCATTTTTATCCACCATGATTACCGTAGGACGTTTATTTCCTCGCGGTGATCGGGCACCCTTTATTGAACCGGTTGCTGAACAAACCCTGGCAAAGATGATCAGCCAAGAAACCGATTTAAGTGCTTGGAAAATTGATGCGACCCAAAAAATTGCGCGCGGTTTTTATATTTCGCAAGCGATGGTGCTAACCCGATGATGCGCACGATGAACCTTAATCTTTTTTCAGCCTGGCGTCGGATCTCGCCGCGGTTCATGCCATTTTCTGATGTGGCAACGAAAGATCTGCCTTTAAGTAAATGGTTACGTTTGGCATTGTTCCAAGTATCCGTTGGGATGGCGACGGTAATGCTGATTGGCACCCTCAATCGCGTCATGATCGTCGAGATGGGAGTGCCCGCAAGTCTCGTCGCGCTGATGGTAGCACTTCCTTTATTGTTTTCACCATTTCGTGCACTGGTGGGATTTAAAAGTGACCACCACCGCTCGTTTTTGGGTTGGAAGCGCGTTCCCTATATTTGGTTGGGGAGTTGGTTGCAGTTTGGTGGTCTTGCCATCATGCCATTCTCTCTAATTTTATTGTCTGGTGATTCCAACTGGCCTCACTGGTTTAGTTATATTGCTGCAGCACTGGCATTCCTATTGGTTGGTGCCGGTATGCAAATTACCCAAACTGCGGGCTTGGCTCTCGCATCAGATTTGGCAACCCCAGCATCCCGCCCACGGGTTGTGGCTCTTATGTATGTGATGTTCTTAGTGGGAATGGTTTTTAGTAGCGTACTGTTTGGATTGTTGTTAAGTAACTTCTCCCCACTGCGTTTGATTCAGGTGGTGCAGGGCGCTGCTGCGCTGACAATGGTTCTAAATCTGATGGCTCTCTGGAAACAAGAGGCGCGCCAACCGAAGACGAAGGAGCAACTCAATCAAGAGCCAATCACTCGATTTAAAGAATCCTGGAATCAATTTGCCAAGCAAGACAAGGTCATTCGTTTCTTGATTGCTTTAGGGATGGGAACCGCAGCCTTCAGCATGCAAGACATTATCTTAGAGCCTTATGGGGCCGAAGTGCTTCATCTGTCGGTGAGTGCCACCACCTTGTTAACTGGCTTGACCTCAATCGGGGCCTTATTGGCATTTATGTTGGCAGCCAAGGTCCTAAATCGTCAAATTGATTCGCATCGCTTAGCTGCTATTGGGGCTCTGTGTGGGATCTTCGCCTTTACCTGTGTGATCTTTTCAGAGCCATTGCTCGCACCTAATTTATTTCGAGTTGGCGCATTCTTGATTGGTTTTGGTGGCGGATTGTTTGCTGTTAGCACCTTAGCAACCGCGATGAGTTTTGATTCCTTAGGAATGAATGGTCTCGTGATCGGCGCCTGGGGTGCAGTGAGTGCGAGCGCAGCTGGATTGGCTATTGGACTTGGTGGAGTGATTCGGGATGTGGTTTCCAGCTTAGCCGTATCGGGATCGCTTGGATCCGTTTTGGTTTCACCAGGAACCGGATATAGCTTTGTCTATCACATGGAACTATTTTTGTTGTTTGCAACCTTGGTTGCGATTGGTCCTTTGGTCATGATGAAGCATCCAAAGCCAACGCAGTCGGATTCGAAGTTTGGATTAGCGGAGTTTCCAAGCTAATTCATTGTTAAAGAGGGGAGTACCTTATGGGAACTGGAGCAATTACACAATACGTGGATGTCGCGCAATTAGCCCTATATGCATTTTGGGTTTTCTTTGCCATCCTCATTTATTACCTCACTACTGAAAGTAAACGCGAGGGATTTCCTCTGGAATACGATCAAGCGGGTAAGGTGCGTCGTGCTGAGGGTATTGCTGCGATGCCTAAGCCAAAAACCTTTAAGACCCAATTCGGTGGCGATGTCACGGTACCCCGTGATGAACCCTTAGAGCGTTTGGCTGCACGACCAGCCAATGGGATGAATGGCGCACCGATTGAGCCAACGGGCAACCCAATGCTCGATGGTATTGGCCCAGGTGCGTATGCCAATCGTGCTGATGTACCTGATCATATGCCAGAAGGTGGCCCGCGTATTATTCCAATGCGCTTATTGAGTGACTTTAGTGTCGCTAGACAAGACATTGATCCTCGTGGCCTTAATGTGGTGGGTGCCGATGGTGTGCGCGGTGGAACCATTAAAGAGATTTGGGTCGATCGCCTTGAGATGATGATTCGGTATCTGGAGCTCGAGACCACGCCAGAAGCAGGCACTCGTCGCGTGCTGTTGCCCATGAACTTTGCCCGTGTAGGTCGTAATCAGGTTTCTGTGAAAGCAGTATTGGGTAAACATTTTGCAAAAGTTCCGTCGACGAAGAGTATGGAGCAAATTACCTTGCTCGAAGAGGAAAAAATCATGGCGTACTTTGGGGCGGGTACTTTATATGCCACCCCTGAGCGCAGTGAGCCATTGGTGTAATTGCAATGAGTACGATCTACCAATCCCCAGAGCACGAGTTCGAGGCACAGCCCGGATTACCTGAGCCTTTGCCTCAGAACGAGCGCATTCTGTGGCAAGGAAAGCCAGACCTCAAATCGTTTGCACTTCATGCAGCGCATTTGCAATGGTTCGCACTGTACTTTTCTGCCATGGTTGTTCTAAAGGCAATTGCCATTAGCCGATCCGCAGGCGGCTGGGTTGAGGAATGGCCAGGCTTTGCTTGGGCTTTGGGATTATCACTTTGCGCGTTGGTGATGTTGGCCTTACTGACCTATTGGTCCGTGAATGCAACGATGTATACCTTAACCAATCGGCGTTTGGTCATGCGCATTGGGATTGTGCTGACGATTACATTTAATTTACCCCTCAAACGTTTAGTACAAGCGGGTGTTCATATTTATCCTGACGGTAGTGCGGATATCCCCATCAAGCTCAATGCCGATGACAAAATCCCGTTCTTGCATCTGTGGCCACATGCCCGCGCTTGGAAGTTGGCCCACCCCGAGCCAATGTTGCGATGCGTGCCAGACGGCGCTAAGGTAGCTAAGTTATTTGCAGATACTTGGGCGACGATGAATCAGCTTGAACTTCGCTCTCAGCCCATCGGTCAGTCCGAGTCACCAATTAGCGTCTATGGGCAGGGTATGGCTATTGCAAAGGTTTCTCAATCACGCTCATGAGCCGTTCATCATCGCCCTTAATGACTAAAACAAGTGTTCTTGCACTCGCACTTGGAGCGCTTGTTATATTCGCTACTTGGGTAACGCAGCAGTCCAAACAGATGGTGCGGTAT
>VGIH01000120.1 GCA_016867965.1 Betaproteobacteria bacterium
ATTCGCAGCCGCGGCAGCCGGAACGGATTGGGCCAAGATTCCTGGAATGGGGACCTTTATTACCAATGCTGGCGGTGCAAAATCCTGGCCTATTACTGGTGCATCTTTTATCTTGATGTATAAAGAGCCTGCAAACAAAGCACGTTCTGTTGAAGTGTTGAAGTTCTTTGACTTTGCTTTCAAAGAGGGTAAGAAGATGGCAGCAGAGTTAGACTATGTGCCAATGCCGGATGCCACTACTGATTTCATTCGTAAGAATGTCTGGAATCAAATTAATACGAAGTAATCTCTTTACTGACTGTTCTAAAATCAGCCCTAGTACGTCTGGGGCTGTTTTTGTCTAAAAAGGTCTATTTATGGAAGCGGCGTTAAGTACTCACGCAGTCAATCATGAGGTGTTAAGCATTGCTAGACGACAGCGTGCCTTGGATCGAGTTTTTAAATACTCCACCCAATTTTTTGCGCTCACCGTATTGCTTGCATTGCTTGGGATTATTGCCTCTTTAATTTTCAACGCCGCACCTGCACTCAGTAAGTTTGGTTTTGGATTTTTCACCACGGTTGAGTGGGACATTATTAATGGTGAGTTTGGTGGCTTGATTGCCATCTACGGCACCATTATGACCTCCCTGATTGCTCTTGTGATAGCGGTGCCATTGAGTTTTGGTATCGCAGTATTTTTAACCGAGATCTGTCCTACGGTTTTGCGACGCCCCCTTGGAACTGCGATTGAGATCTTGGCTGCAGTACCGTCGATTATTTACGGCATGTTTGGTCTGTTTATATTTGCCCCTTTATTTGCTGATTACATTCAGCCCGCTCTTGCTGCTACGCTCGGTCAAATACCGGGCCTTGGCATTTTGTTCTCTGGCGCATTTAATGGGATTGGCATTCTTTGTGCTGGTCTAATTTTAGCGATGATGGTTCTTCCATTTATTGCTTCAGTAATGCGTGATGTATTTGAGATCGTCCCACCGGTTCTTAAAGAGTCGGCTTATGGAATTGGTTGCACCACTTGGGAAGTGGTTAAGAACGTTGTGTTGCCGTACACCAAGACCGGTGTGATTGGCGGCATTATGTTGGGCTTAGGCCGTGCTCTTGGTGAAACGATGGCTGTGACTTTCGTCATTGGTAATGCCCATAAGATTTCTGCGTCATTATTTGCACCTGGTAACTCGATTGCATCAACCTTAGCTAACGAGTTCGGTGAGGCCGAAGTTGGTTTGCACTACTCCTCATTGTTTGCCTTAGGTTTGGCGTTATTTGTGATCACTTTCATTGTGCTATCGCTCGCAAAAATTATGCTGATGCGGATGGAAGCCAATCAAGGAGTAAAAACCTAATGAGTACGCGCGATCCGTCGTTATTTGCAAAGCGAAAGCGTGCCAACGCTTTGGGTCTGACCTTTTCTATGATTGCTATGTCAATCGGTATGCTCTTCTTATTTTGGATTTTGGCAATTCTGCTCTGGAAGGGCTTCGCTGCAATTAGTCCATCATTATTTTTAGCCAGCACTCCAGCTCCTGGATCAGAAGGAGGTGGCTTAGCTAATCCTATCGTCGGCAGTTTAATGATGGTTTTTTTCTGTGCCTTCATCAGCACTCCGATCGGAATCTTGGCCGGTATTTATCTATCAGAGTATGGTCAAAATAATAAATTTTCTGAAGTTACACGCTTTGTTACCGATATTATGTTGTCGGCTCCATCTATTGTGATTGGTTTGTTTGTTTATGCCATTATTGTCTATCAAGTGAAACATTTTTCTGGATGGGCTGGAACTGTGGCTCTCTCGTTAATTGCAATACCAGTGGTAGTACGTACTACAGAAAATATGTTGAAGTTAGTGCCAACCACACTGCGAGAGGCTGCCTTTGCACTTGGCGCTCCAAAATGGAAAGTATCGCTGAGTGTAGTTTTACGAGCTGCAAAAAGTGGTGTCATTACCGGTGTATTGTTAGCTATTGCTCGTGTGAGCGGTGAAACAGCACCATTACTCTTTACGGCCCTGAATAATCAGTTCTTCTCAACCAATATGAACGCCCCGATGGCTAATTTACCAGTGGTGATCTTCCAGTTTGCGATGAGTCCTTACGACAACTGGGTTAATTTGGCCTGGGGTGGCGCACTCTTAATTACGTTTGCGGTTCTTGGTTTAAATATTTTGGCTCGCGTAGTATTACGTGAAAAGGTAAAAGTATGACGATGATGAAAACAATGTTCCATGCGGATATTAATCAGACGGTTGAACAGCAATCGGCTGAACAAGTTGCTATTGCCCTGAAGATCAAGGATCTGAACTTTTTCTATGGCAGCTTTCAGGGGCTTAAAAATATTAATTTAGATATCTTGGGGCGTACAGTCACCGCGTTTATTGGCCCTTCTGGGTGTGGTAAATCAACCCTATTGCGCACCCTAAATCGTATGTATGATCTTTATCCTGGTCAGCGTGCCGAGGGTGAGATTACCTTTTATGGTGAGAACATTCTGGAGAAGGGCAAGGACGTTAATCTCCTGCGTTCCCGAATTGGTATGGTTTTCCAGAAGCCTACGCCATTTCCAATGTCAATTTATGAGAATATTGCTTTTGGTGTTCGACTCTATGAGCGTTTATCGAAGGCAGAAATGGATGAGCGGGTCGAGTGGGCTTTGAATAAAGCGGCTCTGTGGAACGAGGTGAAAGATAAGCTTAGTCAAAGTGGTTTATCTCTATCAGGAGGCCAACAGCAGCGTTTGTGTATTGCTCGTGGGGTAGCCGTCAAACCCTCAGTTCTGTTATTGGATGAGCCAACCTCGGCCCTAGACCCTATATCAACAGCAAAAGTCGAAGAACTAATTAATGAGCTCAAAAAGGACTACACGATTGCAATTGTGACTCATAATATGCAACAGGCTGCGCGTGTTTCTGATTTCACCGCCTATATGTACTTAGGTGAACTCATTGAATACGGCAAAACAGATGAAATATTTATTAAGCCGAAACGAAAAGAAACGGAAGATTACATCACTGGACGTTTTGGCTAGTGAGGAGAAGCAATGAACGATCGCCACTTATCATCCCAATTTGACGAAGACTTAAATTCTTTATGCAGCAAGCTGCTAAAAATGGGCGGCTTAGTAGAGTCGCAGGTCGAAGTTGCCATGCGTGGTTTTTCGGAGACCAATATTGATTTATGTAATCAGGTCATTGAGCGGGAGAAATTAATTAATACCTTGGAGGTTGAAATTGATTCCGCGTGTACTGAACTAATTGCTCGTCGTCAACCGACGGCACGTGACTTACGATTAGTCATGGCGATTTCTAAAGCAATCACCAATCTTGAGCGTGCTGGCGATGAGGCGGAAATTGTTGCAAAGCGGGCCAGGCGTGTAATTGAGCAGGCGCCTAATTACAAAATTAATGCTGCTGAGATCAGGCTCTCCGGCCAAATGGCCATTGATCTTTTGCGCCGCTCACTAGATTGTTTTGCCCGTCTTGATGCAGCATCTGCGGCGAAAGTTGTTGAGGACGATCGACAAATTGACGAGGAATTTAGAGGTTTTGTTCGTAAGCTTATTACGTATATGGCCGAAGATCCTAAGATGATTTCGACTGGTTTAGATCTTCTGTCTATTGCAAAGGCGATTGAGCGGATCGGGGATCACTCCAAAAATATCGCAGAGTTTGTGATCTATATTGTGAAGGGCTCCGATGTTCGGCATGTCCCTCATGACGATCTTGTTCGCGAAGCTACTAAATAGCCCATGCCGCATCGCATTCTGGTTATTGAGGACGAACCTTCAATTGCAGAACTCATTGCGATTAATTTAACCCATTCCGGATTTATTGTAGAGCGCGCCCTGCAAACAGAGGAGGGGCTTCAAAAAATTAAATCTCAAAAGCCTGATTTGTTGATCCTGGATTGGATGATGCCAGGCAAGTCCGGGGTGCAATTTACCAAGGAGCTACGCGCGAGCCCTGAGTTGCAAAATATCCCCATTTTGATGCTCACTGCTAAGGGTGCGGAGGCCGATAAGATCCAAGGGCTAGATTCTGGGGCGGACGATTACGTTACTAAACCATTTTCTCCTAAAGAGTTAATTGCTCGAGTAAGGGCGCTATTACGACGTAATACTGTTTTGGGAATGGGCGATGATGTACTAAGGCTTGGCCCCATTCAGTTGGATCCTATTACGCACCGCATTACTGTTACTCACCCTGGAGAAAAAGAAAAATCGCTTAACTTGGGACCAACGGAATTTCGCCTACTTCAGTTCTTTATGAGTAATCCAGAGCGGGTTCATACCCGCTCGCATTTGCTCGATCGGGTCTGGGGTGACCAGGTTTATATCGAAGAGCGAACCGTTGATGTTCACATTAAGCGCTTGCGTTCAGCCTTATCCGAAGCCAATTGCGATCAATACATTGAGACCGTGCGCGGTAGCGGCTACCGAATCACCAAAACCCCAGGTTAAGCGGCTTGCTTAAATTTTGAGCATCGCTTCAAGATGCTCTAAGATGTCGCCATGCTTTCTGGATTTCTGCGACTTATCCCAATCCTTCTGCTCGCCGGTATTGCTGGCCTGATCGGGGAGTCGTTTTTAGGCGATAAGCTCGGATGGTTAATTGCTCTTTTAATTGTAGTCATCAGTCTATTTATTGCCTACGTCAATCAATCCCGTTTAGATGTTTTTGTGAGGGGCGCTGGTATTTCTCATTTGTTTGGATTTGGAAGTTCTTGGTCCGAAATCTTCTTTAGGCTTCAACGTATTATTACTGGTTTACGTAAAGATATTGAGCATGTAGAACGCCAATACAGACGCTTCATCGAAGCTTTTCAAGCGTCACCCAATGGCATTGTGATGCTCGATGATCAGGATCAAATTGAGTGGTGCAATGCGATTGCAGAGCAGTTTTTAAGTATTCAGTTCAAGCGGGATGTGCTACAGAGAATTCACTACATCGTGCGACGCCCTGAGTT
>VGIH01000121.1 GCA_016867965.1 Betaproteobacteria bacterium
GCGAATGTATCATCATCGGGTTGCACAAACTGTCCAGCAGCATTACGAAGCTGTACATGGGTCATATTGTTCTTCTTGGCATAGGCGTACTCCACATAACCAATCGAATTCTTAACTCGGGTAACGTTTGCTGCAACACCTTCGTTACCTTTGCCGCCCACTGAAGATGCGGCAGGCCACTTCACAGCGGCACCTGCACCAACTACAGATTTCCAATCCGCACTAACTTTAGCTAAGTAGTCAGTGAAGATTGCGGTAGTACCCGAGCCGTCAGCACGGTGGACTACAGTGATTTCACCAGCAGGAATCTTCACCCCGGGATTCAAATCAGCAATCCGCTTATCGTTAAAGTTAGTGATCTTGCCTTGGAAAATATCAGCTAAGGTCTGGCCATCCAAACGGATTTGACCTGGCTTAATGCCTTCTAAATTAATGATAGGAACGACACCGCCAATAATTGCAGGGAACTGAACCAATCCATCGGCCTGTAGATCTTCAAACTTCACTGGGTTGTCAGTTGCACCAAAGTCTACAGTCTTGGCTTTAATTTGTTTGACACCGCCTGAAGAGCCGATTGATTGATAGTTCAAACCATTGCTAGTGCGTGCTTTATAAGCCTCTGCCCACTTGGCATAAATTGGATATGGGAATGTTGCACCAGCACCCGTAATGTCTGCAGCAAAGGCAGCTGGAGCAAAACTAGCGGTGGTTATGGAAAGAGCCGCTACAGCTAGGGCTTTTTTCAAGGTAATCGTCATTTATATTCCTTTAAATGGTTTTCGCACAACGCGATACTCAAACAATAAATAGGAAATATGACGCTTTCATGACAAGAAACAGAATAGAAGTTTCTTGAAAAAATCAAATAAATCAATGAGCTAGCAAGCTACACCAGCCCATACCTTGTTTAATTAATTAAAAAAGGCTACTGATCGGAACCGTTTCCAGACGGGGTTGATTGGACCTTCTTAACAGGCTGAGAAGTTTTTCTGGGAACTAATTTTTTGACTGCGGGTGTTCTTTTCGTTGGCGCTTTTGACCGTATGGCTTTATTTGTTTTTTTTGCAACTACGTGTAAATTCTTTTCAGCGGAATCAATCGCATCCTCCACTGCTTTACGCCCCTCTTTAAATACTTTTGCACCCGCATCCGATACCTCGCGAACTACCTTCGCAAGCTTTTCGCCCCCCATTGGTATTTTTTTGTCTGCCTCTTTAATCCAATCGCTAATGGCATCGCGGGCCCGATCAAAATGCTTTTCAGCACCATCAGCCGCCTCATTACCAATATCTTTGAGAATGGCTTTTACCTTCTTTTGGTAAACACTCATCCGCTTAGCGGCATCCTCTGCTGCTTTTTTCTGAAGCGCCTGTAATTTAGTGACGTCTTTTTGGGCGGCCGTCTTTGCTGCCTCCATCGCTTGCTGCATGTTGTAGCGCAACTCTGCAGCATGATGCTCACTTAACTGCTTAGCAGCATCTAATAATTTATGCGAGAGTGTAAATAATTCTTTTGCTTTTGCTTTTTTGGCAGCTGCCGAAGGCTTTTTCATGTGACACCTCAAGAAAATAAAGAGAATTTAGTCTAACAAAGGAATATGACAATACCTTGGTGCGCCGCACAAGGAATGCTCTAACAATAAAACTGTCACCACACGGATAATGGGGCTTTATAAAACGCTGACTTCCCTTGCGATTGCCTCGGCACTCGCTTGTGCCAGACTTTGCTGATTGGCTTCGACCATGATACGCAGGACCGGCTCGGTACCTGAGGGTCGGATTAGAACCCTACCCTTACCGATTAAGCTTTCCTCAACCTTGCTGACCATAGCGTTGAGCTTTTGATCGGCTTGCCACTCGTAGTTTGCATTAGTCTTCACATTGATGAGCACTTGTGGATAGATCGTAATGCCATCTAGCAGATCGTTGAGGGATTGTTGTTTTTGTTGCATCGCTGCGAGTACTTGCAGAGCTGTAATCGTGCCATCGCCGGTGCTGTGTTTATCAAGGCATAAGAGATGCCCTGAGCCCTCTCCGCCAATGACCCACTGCTTGGCTTGCAAGAGTTCAAGTACGTAGCGGTCTCCGACCTTCGCTCGCTCAAATCCAAGACCTAGGTTCTTAATGGCAACTTCAATCGCCAAGTTCGTCATTAGGGTGCCAACCACTCCACCCATCACCTTACCTTGCTCTAAGCGATCTTTAGCCAAGATGTAGAGGAGCTCATCACCATTGAATAGGCGCCCGCTTTGGTCGACCATTTGCAATCGATCGGCATCACCATCGAGCGCTATACCAATATCAGCATTGACTTCCTTCACTTTGGCGATCAGCGCAGCGGGTGCGGTTGCACCACAATGATCATTAATGTTTTTGCCATTTGGCTCCACCCCAATCGTAATCACCTCAGCACTAAGCTCATGAAATACTTGCGGTGCGGTGTGATAGGCAGCGCCATTGGCGCAATCGACCACAATCTTCAATCCTTTGAGATTAAGGTCTTGTGGAAAAGTGGATTTGCAAAACTCAATGTAGCGCCCTGCGGCATCATCCAATCGAAATGCCTTACCAATTTTGTCGGAGCTGACACAGCCCATCGGTTTCTCGAGCTCCGCCTCAATCTCAAGCTCAATCGCATCGGTGAACTTGTCGCCCTTGCCATTAAAAAACTTGATACCGTTATCGTGATAGGGGTTATGCGACGCAGAGATCACCACTCCAGCAGATAGGCGCAGTGCTTTGGTGAGATAAGCGACCCCAGGCGTTGGCATCGGCCCACAGAGAGTCACATCAACACCTGCGGCCGAGAACCCAGACTCCAAAGCGGCTTCGAGAAGATAACCTGAGACCCGCGTGTCTTTGCCAATCAAGATGCGTTGACGCTCATTCGCTTTACCATGGCGCTTAAGTACCATGCCAGTGCCGTAACCGAGGCGCAACATAAACTCCGGAACGATGGGTGGTACTCCGACTTCCCCCCGAATGCCATCGGTCCCAAAATATTTTTTAGTCATGATTCATTATAAAACTGAGGTACTTTGCTCTCGCATGGCTTGCCAAACCTGCAGTGCACTTACGGTCTCAGGCACATCATGAGTGCGCACAATCATGGCGCCGCGCTCCACTGCCAATATGGCTGCAGCAATACTCGGAAGCAGACGCTCGCCGACCTCAAGGTTGGTGACCTTGCCCAGCATAGACTTGCGTGATAGACCTGCTAGGACCGGGTAGCCATGTTCAACAAACGCGTCCATATGCGCCAATAACTGATAGTTATGCTCAAGGCTTTTACCAAACCCAAAACCCGGATCGATGGCAATGCGTTGTGGATCAACGCCCGCCTCTTCAATGATCGCGGCGCGCTCCAATAAAAATGCTTGCACCTCTTGAACAACGTGTTCGTAATTGGGATCAAATTGCATGGTTTGGGGATCACGTTGCATATGCATCAATACGATGCCACATTGGGTTGACTTCACTTCATCCACTGCCCCTTCTTGTCGCAAGGCCCAAATGTCATTGACGCAATCAACGCCAATGGCAAGTGCTGCTTGCATGGTTTGTGGCTTGTAGGTATCAATCGAGAGAGCAACCCCGCAATCTTTAAGGGCTTCGATAACAGGTAGAACTCGATCGAGCTCCTCTTGCAAGCCAACGGGTTCTGCCCCAGGTCGGGTGGACTCACCACCAATATCGATGATGTCAACACCAGCGGCAAGCATTTTCTCGGCTTGAACGAGGCCTGCATCGCGCTGATAAAAACGTCCTCCATCCGAGAATGAGTCCGGCGTGGCATTGAGGATGCCCATCACCAATGGACGTTTGTGTTGACCGGAGGGGAACTCATAAAGAAAACGCCCGCAGCGCCATGCCACGGGCGAGGATGAATACAACATACTTACGCGGTTGCGGGTGCGCTACCTGCTGCAGGACCCTGCGTACCGCCACCCGCGGAGTTACCAAACGCAGTCGCGGTGACTGGCTTTGGAGGTTTGGGTGGGCGCCCAGCCATGATGTCATTGATCTGCTCAGAATCAATCGTCTCCCACTCTAAGAGTGCGGTGACCATGGCTTCTACCTTGTCACGGTTCTGTTCAAGGATCTTCTTCGCAAGCGCGTATTGACTATCAATCAAGGTTCGGATTTCTGCATCCACCTTTTGTTGGGTGAGCTCCGATACGGTCTTATTGTTCATGCGACCAAACATGCTGTCTTGCTCGGTATCCACATACACCATCGTGCCTAAGCTATCACTCATACCATAACGGGTCACCATATCACGGGCCATTTTGGTAGCGCGCTCAAAGTCATTCGATGCACCGGTGCTCATCGAACCCAAGAACACCTCTTCAGCAGCACGGCCACCAAACAAGATGGCTAACTCCTCAAGCATACGATCTTTATACAAGTTCACCCGATCAAACTCAGGCAACTGCCAGGTTACACCGAGGGCCATACCGCGCGGCATGATCGTGACCTTATGCACCGGGTCAGCCTTGGGTAACATCTTTGCAACCACCGCATGACCCGACTCGTGATAGGCCGTATTGCGACGCTCTTCCTCGCGCATCACCGCAGACTTGCGCTCAGGACCCATGTAGATCTTGTCCTTAGCATCTTCAAAGTCTTGCATATCCACTGCACGCTTACTACGACGCGCTGCAAACAAAGCCGCTTCATTGACTAAGTTAGCCAGATCAGCTCCCGAGAACCCAGGAGTACCACGAGCCAAGACCGCAGGATCAACGTCAGCATTGATCGGAACTTTGCGCATATGCACGCGCAGAATTTGCTCACGACCCCGGATGTCAGGTAAGCCCACATGCACTTGGCGATCAAAACGGCCAGGACGCAGTAAAGCGCGATCCAGCACATCCGAACGGTTGG
>VGIH01000122.1 GCA_016867965.1 Betaproteobacteria bacterium
AGGCCCCATCCGCCTTCTCACATCAGCCTTGACGGCCTCGCTGTAACGACGCATCGATCGATTCCATCAAGCCCCCTGGTGAAAAGTGGTCGGTATAGAGAGGCGTCAACTTTCCTGGCAGAGGGGGGAGGTTGATCTTTAGCCAATTAGGCGTGAAGTCGCTACCGGTTGAGATGTCTACGCCGAAACAATACCTACGACCCATGCATACAAGCACCAATGCTCGGCTAAAACATTAGGGCTGGTGCGATTGGAGTCTATACCCCTCAACGACCGTCGCCCCCTAGCTGTGTAGCCACATCCTTTGTCAGCTGGTGCACAACCAAGTTGAACTACGCAGCTTATCGAGCCGGGAAGCAGTGCATGCAAACCGCTAACCATTGGTCAACCTGATTGACGAGGTACTGCTTACCGTCAAGAAAAGGCCTAGAGTTTAGGATGCCCCAGTTTGTACAGCAGACTCCAAATAATTATTCAGCAATGACACAAATTGAGGCTGAATAACGAGAAAATTAAGGGTGTCACTTTTGGCAATCCGATCCACCTTGCGAAGACTGCCTAATTGTTCGTTAATTGAAAAATAATAGTACCCAAATCCATCCACTTCATCCTGTACTCTTTTGGCAACCTCATCATCTAAAACTTCCAATAGCAAAGTAGGTCTAAACTGTTGCAATAAGTATCTCATGCCCCGTAGGACTTGTGGCTCGTGCCTTTCAACGTCAATTTTAACAAGATGAAGACCACTAATGCCATGCCGAATAAAATAACTATCTAAGCTACAGGTGCTGACCTCGATGCGAAATCCTTGATTAATTGATTTATGCCCAGCTTCATACAAGGAGGGTGCATAATGATTTTCAATCGAATCAAACCATAACCCAGCCTTGCCATCGTAATTGCTAAGCGCAATCTGTTCAGCGAAGATATTATTATATCGATTTGACAATATATTAGAACAAAGCCAATTAAAGGTATTTGGAACAGGCTCAAAAGCATAAATGGTTGCAGATGGATTAACCGATGAAGCAGATAACGCGTAAAATCCTGAATTTGCACCAACGTCAACAATTATAGATGCTTGTCTTGCAAGATTAAGCCAACATCGCAAAGATGTACGCTCATACCATCCATCAATTCCAGCCCAAAAAAGTTGATTCTCAGATATGGAGGCACGATGTTCAATGACTACTGAATGAAGAGGATCATCAAGAAAGACCCTTATTTTGCCAATAAAGTGAAGATGTTGGTAAATTCGTTCGGAGGGTTTCCAAATATTCCTAATAATTTGAAAAATACTTTTTTTAAAAGGAATTCTTCTGTAAATTAATTTGAATGCTGATCGGCCAATCATAGCGATAGATAATTTGCTTATTGGGGGTGTGATATACAAAGTTCAGAAAATAATTTTATCCCGAAAGGAATAATAAATTGCATGCATCGGGAGTGTTGTGCAGAGCTTGCCACGTCACGCAACAGAACAAAAGAAAAAACATAATATTAATAACGAATGCAAATCAAATAACGCGACGAAGGCAATGACCTAAAAGATTTTAGTTCGACTAAACAGAAATAAATAAGGAGAATTAAAGCGTTTGGTTAAAATTTAAAAAATTAAATCCATTCGATGGACTGAGATAATTGCTGCAATGTATCAAATGAAGACCAATTTGTAGGCGAATATTCAGATACATATAGCATTTTTTCTGCAATTAAATTCTGCCATAATTCACTAAAGCAATCTACAGGTTCCATTAGTTTATTAATTCTCTGAGGATTAATTATCTGAATTCCCGAACAATAACGAGTGGACCTATTGTTGCGAGAGAGTGATAAAACGACGGATTCATACTCTTCTATAAAATCTCCATCTATACCCGGCACAGGTTTAACAGGTACGACCATACATGGAGGCGACCCCTGCTTACAATAGCTACGAAAAATTTCAACCATTTCAAGCCGTACTATATTATCACATGTAAGAACCAGCAAGGGTTCGTCGAGCAAAGAAAGCATGGTGTTAAAGATCCACCATGCATTTCCACGCAGATTAGTATTAAAAATACCTGAAATACCGTATTCAATAAGATATGAAGAAAGCAAGCTTCCTTTATATCCTACTGTAGCATAAATATTTGGTATTTGCCCCCTAATTAGAGTAAGACCATGATGAATCAACGGGTTACCATTAAAAGGAACCAAGGCTTTAGGGACAACGTCGGTAAGCGGCGACATTCGTGAGCCGCGTCCGGCAGCCATAATTAGTGCATGCTTGAACATTGTTAAACGTCAGAATTTAAAATTAAATTTGCAATCTCTTCTCGGTTCATTTTTGAAGAATTTAGCGTCGAAATCTCACCCGCAACAGGTGAATCCTTGATCTTGCCAAAATCAAGCCTAAAGTAGTTGTTTGTGCTAAAGTAAATTTGCTCTGTATATGGTGCCTCAATGCCGCCAATAAGAACCTCATCAATTTTATCACCATTACGCTTAGGGATTTGCTCGTACGGTACTGAATAAATATCGCACCAAACATCAAGTAAATCGCTAATCTCAACACTTTTCATTGGTACCGACAATACCGATCCTTTAAGATGTTCAATATTTTCAAGGGCAGTTTCAACAAGATTGACAGCTTCATCTACGCTAAAAATAAACCGTCTCATGCCAATACCGGATGAGTAAACAATGCGATCATTTAACGTCATTTGCTTCCAAATTGGAAACACAGACCCAGTAGACCAAGCAATGTTTCCGAACCTGACGCACCCAAAGCTAGTAGAGGAAAATGTATCGAGTGAAGAGAACAATCTCTCCATAACTGCCTTGGTATGACCATATATGTTACCAACAGGGGGAGCAGCCTTATCCGTGCTAATACCAATAACAGCCTCAACGTTTTCCTCCATTGCAGCTTTAGCAACGTTCTGAGAGCCTAAAATATTTACATCTATGCACTCATACGGATTATTCTCTGAAATATCTACAAATTTAGTTGCGGCTGCGTGAATAATGACTCGCGGCTTGTAACGTTTAATAACATCTTTTATGGAGGTTATATTGCAAATATCCAAGGGTAATGCGTTGCATCCTGTTGTTTGGGCAGCATATTGATTTAGGCCGTTATTTCGTGAAGCCAATATAACGTTATACTTCTCGCGAAGCTTTAGGCCAAGCGCGCGACCAAGAAAGCCAGATCCACCAGTAATGAGAATTGTTGAGTTCATTTAAAGCTCGCAACCACGACAGGATAGCGGACTTGGTAGCGAATAATAAAACATTGCATCAATCGAATAAATATTCTACAAGGGCATTCAGAATCTGGCCAGAAGAGCGCATGGCTTACGCTAAATTTAAAATTTGATTATCTTGTCATAAAAGTGAATGGGATCGATCGCATCTCGGTGATCTATACTCGATATATTATTGCATAAGGTCTTTCCGAAATGAACTGAGGTGAATGATTGTTTGGAGAGTTCCAGCCCCTGACCGCGTTAACTCCGCCCAGGAGAATCAAACTTTAGCCTCAGTTTAGCTTGAAGTGGCCCTTGGGAATCGGTCCACGGTGAATGAAGGTCCTCATCTGGCCAGAGTAGCTAGGAGCGTGTCGCACGTTGCGCTGCTATCAGGAAATGGTGACTGAGCTCCTGTGATTCCGGACTATCCGTTTGCAGCCGTGGCGATATGAATTCTGCTCAGGACCTCAGATCGTTTGCATGATGCCCTGAACAGCTTGAGCAGGTTGTGGGTGGTGGCCATCAGCGCCCATACCCCCGTTCACCTTCGCCATACCCAGTAATCGGAACCGATCCTGGCCTCTGGCCCCTTTGATCTGCCCAAAAACTGGTTCCACCACGGTTTTGCGCACGGCATAGACCGCGCTTGGCCTGCTTTGCATCTGAGCTTGCGTCCCCGGGAGTGGTTTAATTCCCTGGGGACCTCAACCCCGGCGTAGCCGGGGTTGAGGTCCCCAGTTCAGAGACTCAGCTTAGTAGTTGGCGTTGCAAGGGGTGGGCAGGCCCGTGACCCTGGTTTGAGTCCTACCTCAACCAGACGAACCATGCCCAAGATCCATTTTGGCGCCTCTGCATTGGCGCAGCTACTCGATGGCAGCATAGCCGGGGAACTGATCCCCGAGCTGGTGCGCCATGGCCTGCAGCAGCTGATCGAGCTGGAGGTCGCCGCCGTGCTCGGCACCGATCAGAATGAACGCTCCGAGGAGCGGCTTGGCTGCCGCAACGGCTACCGGCCTCGCCTGCTCACCACGGAAGTGGGCGACATCGATCTCCAGATCCCGAAACTCCGCTCAGGCAGCTTCCTGCCCCCGATCCTTGAGCCGCGCCACCGGGTGGATCAGGCCCTCTACGCCGTGGTCATAGAGGCTACGTGGCCGGCGTCTCCACCCGCAAGGTCGATGCCTTGGTAGCGGCTCTGGGCAGCCAGAGCGAGATCTCGAAATCCCAGGTGAGCCGGATCTGCTCGGAGCTCGACCTGCAGGTGCAGGCGTTCCTGAACCGGCCGCTGGAGGGCCAGGGCTACGCCTACCTCTATCGCGATGCCACCTACCTGCACGGGCGGCTCGGCCGTGCAGGTAGGTCTGCTCCAGAGCCGTCGTCGTGGCCATGGGCGTCAATGCCGACGGCCGCCGATAACTGCTCGGCCTCAAGGTGGGTGACAGCGGAAACGAGAGCTTCTGGAGCCAGTTCCTTGGCTCACTGAAAGAGCGCGGCTTTAAGGGGGGCAAGCTCGTGATCGGCGACGCCCACCGGGGCCTGACCAACGCAATGCGCCGGATGCTGCAGGGCAGCTACTGGCAGCGCTGCCGCGTGCACTTTGCGCGGAACCTGCTCCAGACCGTGCCCAA
>VGIH01000123.1 GCA_016867965.1 Betaproteobacteria bacterium
GAGTGGCCCATCCGATATGGACGGTACTTCCCAATTCATGAATTACGAAATCTATTTGATCGTGTTGAAAAATGCGAATAACCTCATCGCTCAACCCAGGAATTGAAACTTCATAGAGAAGGCGTTCACCTTCAAAAATAACATCACTGATCACACCAGTGTAAATCGCATCAAGCGTTCCGAGCGCTGCTTTTGTATTTGCAATCCGAATCTGTTCGGCTCGCACAGCACAGCGAACTACACAGTCGAAACTAGCTGTTTCACGATTACTTCTTAACACACCTGAAAGCTCTCTACAACCGACTTTCGCTGTTACAAAATTGTCCTTTACCGCAGCCAAAGTACCATTGAAAATATTAGTTACGCCTATGAAATTTGCGACAAAGGCGTTTTGTGGATTGCGATACACCGCCGTAGGTTTAGCGTCTTGCTGAATCTCACCATTATTCATGACAATGATCTGGTCAGACAACACAAGGGCTTCGCGTTGATCATGGGTGACGTTAATTGTTGTAACGCCAAGCTCTTTTTGGATACGCCGAAACTCCAATTGCAACTCTTCACGCAATTTTCGATCAAGAGCTGCCAATGGTTCATCAAGCAAGAGTAGATCAGGTTCAAACACGAGTGCTCGCGCAATTGCCACGCGCTGTTGCTGGCCACCTGATAATTCGTTGATCCGACGATCTTCATAGCCCGTTAGGCGAACAAGCTTGAAGAACTCTGAAACGCGGCTTGCAATCTTTGTTGCATCATGGCGGCGCATTTTAAGCGGGAATGCCACGTTCTGGGCCGCTGTCATATGCGGAAACAGTGCCAACTTTTGAAAGACTACACCGATGGAACGTTTATGAGGTGCTATGGTACTAACCGAATTACCATTGATGAAAATTTCACCACGCGTTGGCTTTAGAAAACCAGCAATCATGCGAAGTAAAGTGGTTTTGCCCGATCCCGATGGGCCCAAAATCGTGAGAAAACGACCATTTTGCGCCTCAAAGCTGGCGTCCTTCACAGCAAAAGATTGTCCAAAATGCATCGCGACTTTGGACACCGAAACAGCCGGAGCCGAGTTTGTTTTCAATGCCATCCCCTGTTGACGCTAGTAAACGTACCGATAAGAAGTCTATATGTCTAAAAGCGAAATATCAACCCGCACAAAATGTTAAGCAAGGCGTAGCTTTAGTTGCGAATAGTTTGAATTTCGACCCGAGCTTCATATCCAGAATTGGACCGGAAATTTTTGAGCTGACGCTTTTGACCCTTGGACAACACCCCATATCGCAGAAATCTCTGCGTATAACCACGACGGATAGTCCTTAACGCGAGGCATTTACTACGGGCAGGTTTGACCAAAATTTTTCTAAAGTTCTGGAGTAGATGGGCGGATTATAAAAGCATCTCCTTTAACAAAAGATATTATTTTTCATTATGAAGCCTAAGACTATTCGTGCCGACAGTTTTTAAGATATAGCCGAAGCATTGCTAATGGTAGAAATTCTTGAATCGGTTTTTAGCGGTAAATTCGACTTTCAGATTTTTCATTTGCTAATATTCCAAAGACTGATGACATGTCAATTATGCGCTGATACCATTCAAACTTAACTGCTACTCAAGAGCTGTCAAATCTAAGAGGAATTATGCCTACTCATGTTTCGTACCTACAGAGACGCAGAAAAAATTTTCAAAACCTGGCTGCTTTTATAGCTTTATGATCGTACATTTTCTTAGGAGTCGGTTAGCAAAATCAATCGCAGATGTTTTAACATCGATAAATATAAAATTGCCTAACGACGGTGCCACATCATAATCACATTACTAAAGTTTCATTATAACATGCTCCCGTTTCTGTGCGGTTTTGACCGCGTTGCGTAACATATAGTCTTCATTCTACAGCAACGTCGCCGCTGCTATTTATACAACGACATTGATATTGAAGAGTGTGCGAAAAAGATCTAATGCCTATCTCAATTCTGCTGTGCAGCATACACCAAAACCGACTCCGAGGCCCGCCAATCCCCACGTCTTCGAAAACGTACGCAAAAAATCTAATTACCATCTGATGGTTTTAACACGCGATCTCCAGAAACATAATCACCCGAGCGTGTAAATTCGCAATAGGCTTCATCTAACACCAGCAACGTATCGGGAAGCTTAGCCGCAATGACGTTCTTAAGTTGGGCTGGGTTTAGCCAGCAGCCCACGGGAGTAATCGGATTTGCAAAAATCAACGTCTTCGCTAGTTTTGAAAAAGCTTAAATAAGAGCGCAAACATTAATCATGTAATCACCAGCAATGGCAACACGCTCGACATTAGCGTTCATCAACGAGGTGTAATCCTTATGCAAACGAAAAGAAGGATAGAGGGTAATAACGCGGTCAACTGGCTCTACGACACTGCGGCCAATTATAGAAATAGGTTCTTTTGAGCCGTTTCCAAAGATCAAGTTTTCTGCTGGCGCCTTAGGATAATCGATCAAAATTTTACGCGAATGCCGGGCGCTCCCATCGGGATACAAGAACAAATCACTTACGCAGAATTTGAGCCCACCAAGCACCTATGGTGCCGAACTTGCGAGATTTTCGTTGCACGCAAGTTTGGCAAATTTGAAGACCTTATTAACGAGACTAAATTTCGAGCGCGCGCAAACCTGCGGTATTGGGTTGAATGCTACCCAGAGACGGGCGAAGAATTCGCCAAAAAATAAATCAAGGGTCTTGCCTAGTTAAGCGGACGATTTCGAAGATAGGTTAGCAGGGTTTTGTATTTATCGGAATGGCGATGATCGAAGCGCCATTCTGTTTCTTTGAGATGGAGGTGGAGTGTTTAGTCAGGGATGCCTTTGAATTTGGTGAGCCTGACTTTGGCAAAACCCCAAAAGCCCTCGATGCCGTCGATATGCACGCCGCCTCTCGAGAACTCATCTTTCGAATGATCAATTCGAAAATGCCCATATCCGAGATCGACAAGCCCATTATAGCCTCGCCAGCCGTCAGAATTGATACCCGTCGAAACATCCACCTTGCCTCGAATAATGGCCTGTAACGTTAATTTGAGCTATTCGGCACAATCTCTGTATAAACCTGTCCGTCCCGCTCAAAGATGCCAAAGACGGTTGTCTTGCCATAGGCGCCACGACCACGATTACCCTTCACCTGCTTTGCGCCAAACAGACTTTCATCAACTTCGACAACACCGAACATCGGTCGTTGATCTTCAAAAGTCTCTGCGATCCGTTCGCGCAAAGCGCGGTAAATCCGATTGATCGTATTACGATTAAGACCACTCAACTCTACAGACTGTAATGCCGTCAGATCGACTGAAAAGTAGCGGACAATCTCACGAAATTTGGCTTCTGAAATGCGTGAACGAACAAAATAGCGATTTCTCATATCTTTCCATAGCCTTAGACGGATTTTCCGTCACTCAGCTAGGCAAGACCCTAATTTATTTTTGTCTCTAGGTAATAATATAAGTAATACGCCTGTGAATTAATATGTATAGATATATTTATCAATATTAAAGGAGATTGAGATGGTGAAATCTCTATTTGATCTTTCGGGGAGGACAGCGCTTATCACGGGCGCAAGCAGAGGTTTAGGCCAGGCGATTGCTGTTGGGCTCAGCGAAGCAGGCGCACGCGTTGTTATCACGTCACGAAGCTTAAAATCACTTGATGAAACCACTGCATTAATTTCAGCTGCGGGTGGACAGGCAATACTAATTGAATTAGATGTTCGAAGTGTCGCCGATATCACATTGAAGTTTGGCGGACTGATTGATCAATATGGAGATTTTGATATTCTGATAAATAACGCGGGACATGAGGATGTTTGCCCATCACTCGATGTGAGTGAAGAGCGGTGGCATGCAATTATCGACACCAATTTAAAGGGGGCTTTTTTCTGTGCTCAGCAAGCTGCTAAGAGTATGATTGCAGCCAAAAAAAATGGTGCCATTATTAATGTGTGTTCTTTAACCTCCTATGTCGGCGTTCCCACAGCCGTTCCCTACAGCTCATCAAAATCAGGCTTGCTTGGCATGACACGAGCTTTGTCTGCAGAATGGGCGAAGAACGGTATCCGCGTAAATGCCATTGCACCAGGCTATTTCCGTACAGAACTAACTGATACATTCTACAAAGATCCGCACTGGCAAAAGGCCATGTTGAATAAAATACCCATCGGCAAATTTGGAGTTGGGCGAGACCTTGTTGGTTCTGTCGTTTTTTTATCAAGCGATGCTTCGGCTTACGTCACGGGACAATGTATCGGCATTGATGGTGGATATTTAGCATCGATTTAGTGCATTCATTATCTGAGAAAAAGAAATGTACAACCCGAGCCTTTGTCACTTGACCTGACCCCATGAGGCGATCCAATCGTTATGTTAGTTTAAGATTGCGTTTTGTGCCAGTAGTTGGGTGGCCGGCGTAGCTGTTTTGTGTTGCGGAGCCGGCCATTGCAGAACCTCAGGCGCGGGCGGTCGATACCCCAGCGCACTGTGCGGCCTGATTGTGTTGTAGTGGCGCCGCCATGTTTCAATCACGATCTCGGCCTCCTTTAGTGTTTAGAAGATCTCTCCGTTTAGAAGTTTATCTCGGAGTTTCGAGTTGAAGCTTTCGCAATATCCGTTCGACTTAAAATCGCTCCACTGGAGTGATTTTTTGACGGTCTTACCCCACGGGCTTCCTGGCATGATGTAGGCCGTCTTTGATCCGACAGCTGCAAGCCAATCACGTAGAGCCTGTGCGATGAACTCTGGGCCATTGTCAGATCGAACATGTGT
>VGIH01000124.1 GCA_016867965.1 Betaproteobacteria bacterium
ATTTAGGGATAAAGATTGAAAGTCACTATCGTTGGCAGTGGGTATGTAGGTTTGGTAACCGGGGCGTGTCTAGCCGAACTCGGTAATACAGTTTTTTGTTTAGATCTTGATCAGAAAAAGATCGATATCTTAAATTCTGGCGGAGTCCCAATTTACGAACCTGGATTGCAAGAAATGATTGCCCGCAATCGCTCTGCAGGGCGCATTCAATTTTCGACCGACGTTGCGGCGGCTGTTGAACATGGTGAAATTCAGTTTATTGCCGTAGGAACCCCTCCGGATGAAGATGGCTCTGCGGATCTGCAGTATGTGATTGCTGCGGCTCGTAATATCGGTAAATACATGAATAGTTCAAAGGTCATCGTTGATAAGTCGACGGTGCCGGTTGGTACTGCTGAGAAAGTGACTGAAGCCATCACCCAAGAATTAAAAAAGCGCAATTTAGATCCCGCATGGTGTTCGGTGGTTTCTAACCCGGAGTTCTTGAAAGAGGGTGCTGCAGTCGAAGACTTCATGCGCCCTGATCGAATTGTGATTGGCACTAATCACGATGCCGCAGGACTACGCGCTAAGGAATTGATGCGTAAACTTTATGCGCCATTTAATCGGCATCATGAGCGCACCTATTACATGGATGTAAAGAGTGCTGAGCTCACTAAATATGCTGCTAATGCAATGCTGGCCACCCGTATCTCCTTTATGAACGAGCTTGCCAATTTAGCCGATGCGGTTGGAGCTGATATTGAAGCGGTACGTCAGGGCATTGGTTCGGACTCGCGGATTGGCTATGGATTTTTGTACGCAGGGACTGGTTATGGAGGTTCTTGCTTCCCTAAGGATGTGTCGGCCTTATCCAAAACTGCTTTACAGCATGGACGAGATCTTAAAATCTTAGAGGCTGTCGAGGCTGTTAATCGCCAACAAAAAACCATATTGATTGAAAAGATCACTAAACGTTTTGGTAATGATCTTTCTAAGCATCGATTTGCAATGTGGGGTTTGGCATTTAAACCGAATACCGATGATATGCGAGAGGCGCCCAGTCGTTTCATTATTGTGGAGTTGGTTAAGCGAGGCGCCCAAGTGGTCGCTCATGATCCAGTAGCAATGACCGAGGCCCAATATGCACTTGAATTGGATTTTCAGACAAAGCCCGATGAACTTAAGCAGGTTTCTTTAGTAAAGACTCCTGAGGATGCCTTAGTAGGGGCTAGCGCATTAATTATTGTGACCGAGTGGAAGGCATTTCGTAGCCCCGATTTTGATCGCCTAAAGCAAGCAATGCAAAATCCGATCATTTTTGATGGACGTAATCTGTACGAGCCCCAGTCGATGACTGAGCTTGGTTTTGAGTATTACGGCATTGGTCGGCATAATTGAGTTATGAATTGAATCTAGAGCGATGACCGAAAAAGCCGACCGTACACAATTTAGCAAAACCCGCCTTTTGGTAGTGGGTGATGTCATGCTCGATCGCTATTGGTTTGGTGATACCAGTCGCATATCGCCTGAGGCCCCAGTTCCTGTGGTGCAGGTTGGCAAGATCGATGAGCGCTTAGGTGGTGCAGCGAACGTAGCTCGTAACGCTTCTGCTTTGGGAGCGCAAACTAGTCTACTAGGAGTAATTGGAGTTGATGAGGCCGGCAAACGAGTGGAATCGCTATTGCACGACAGTGGCGTGCATAGCTGCTTACAGACGGATTCGCAGGTACCTACTACCGTTAAATTAAGGGTCATAGCCCGGCAGCAACAATTGATTCGTTTAGACTTCGAGGAGGCCCCAAGTTCGGGTTCACTGGCTCAGAAGCTCAAGCAGTTTGAAACATTACTACCCGAGACCGATGTTGTCATCTTGTCGGATTATGGCAAGGGCGCGTTAGAGCAAGTGACCAGCATGATTGCTTTAGCAAGGGCCAAACAAAAGATTGTTCTGGTCGACCCAAAGGGTGATGCGTATGCGAAGTACAAAGGTGCGAACGTATTAACTCCCAATCGCAGCGAACTGCGGCAAGTGGTCGGCGCGTGGTCGAGCGAAGCAGAGCTTAACCAAAAGGCTCAGGCCTTGAGAGAGCAGCTTGAGATCGACGCTTTACTGTTAACCCGCTCTGAGGAGGGCATGACATTATTTACATCGGCTGGCGCAAGTCATGTTCGTGCTCAGGCGCGGGAGGTATTTGATGTGTCAGGCGCTGGGGACACCGTGATCGCTACTCTAGCAGTCGCATTGGCTGCCAAATGGCCCCTGGAGCGTGCGATGGCCTTAGCCAATCGCGCTGGAGGAATAGTGGTCGGTAAACTGGGAACGGCAACCGTTTGTGCAGAGGAGCTACAGTGACCTATATTGTGACTGGTGCCGCCGGATTTGTGGGCGCCAATATTGTTCGTGCTTTAAATGCCCGTGGTGAAAAAAATATTATTGCGGTCGATGATTTGCGACCTGCAGACAAATATCGCAATTTGGCCGATTTGGATATCGCAGATTACGTTGATAAAAATGATTTTTTAGAAGGCTTTCATGAAGGCTGGTTTGGAAAAGTAAAAGCAGTTTTTCATGAGGGGGCTTGTTCGGACACGATGGAGACCGATGGGGTTTTCATGATGAACAATAATTATCAGTACTCCATCAATCTTTACGAGATTTGTACTAATCAAAAGGTTCCATTTCTATATGCATCATCGGCTGCAACCTATGGAGGGTCCGATACGTTCGTGGAAGATCGGCAATATGAGAAGCCGTTAAATATTTATGGGTATTCAAAATTCTTGTTTGACCAATACATGCGTGCACGCATGGCCGAGAAGGCTCCGACTGCTCAAGTTGTAGGCTTTCGGTATTTCAATGTATATGGACCGCGCGAATCTCATAAAGGGCGGATGGCCTCGGTTGCATTCCATCATTACCATCAGTTCAAAAAAAACCAAACAGTCAAATTATTTGGAGAATATGGCGGTTACGCACCAGGTCAGCAATCGCGCGACTTTGTTTCCGTTGAAGATGTGGTGAAAGTGAACCTCTTCTTCTTGGATCATCCAGAGAAAAGTGGTATTTTTAATCTGGGCACCGGTCGCGCTCAACCCTTTAACGACGTTGCACTGGCAACCGTGAATACTATGCGTAAGCTCGCCAATCAGTCGGCGTTACCCTTAGCGGATCTAGTTCAGCAGGGACTTATTCAATACATTCCTTTCCCGGATGATTTACGGGGTAAGTATCAGTGCTTTACCCAAGCAGATTTAACTCAATTAAGGGCAGCAGGCTATAACGATAGCTTCTTAGATGTTGAGCACGGTGTCAGTCAATATATCGAATGGCTATCGGCTAATTCTGATTTTTTAGCAAATCCCCTCTAGATCATTTATTTCGTCAACCCAATCGACCATTGGGCGTTGAAGAAAGCCATGACACGTTCGTTATGGATTGTTCATCAACTGCAAAGGAGAAATATATGGGTTTATCGTCTTTGTTTCATACATCCGCTAACGTCTTATCCAAACAATCGATGATTGGCATGATGGCTGTAGCGCTGGCATTGCCGCTTAGTACATCCTTTGTAAATGCTGCTCCAGTCAACGTCAATACGGCAAGTCAAACTGAGCTAGAGAGTATTCGTGGACTGGGACCCTCAAAAGCAAAGGCAATTATTGCTGAGCGAGAAAAAGGTGGGGCATTTTATGATTCATATGATTTGCAATCGCGTGTTCGAGGTATTGGTGAGCGCTCGGTTGGCAAATTAATGGAGAATGGCTTGAAAATTGAAGGTCAAAGCGGATACCGTGAAACAAAAAGTAGCCCTCGTGCAGAGGCGCGTTCCACTAAAAAGACCCCGAAGTATCAAGCTAAAGCGCCTGCGGCGGAGGGCGAGCGATCGACTGGTTCGCGTCAGCGCTATTGAAACCAACTGCTTTTGATGGAGTTGTCGCTAAAATAAGTCCATGACCCAATCCAATCCATCCGCAGCACTTTATCCAACCATCTCTCAGACCATTGGTAACACGCCATTGGTTCGTTTACAGCGTATTCCAGGTATGGATAATGAGCGGCGCGGTAATGTAATTTTGGGTAAGTTAGAGGGTAATAATCCAGCGGGGTCGGTCAAGGACCGACCCGCGCTGTCGATGATCAAGCATGCTGAGTTGCGGGCTGATATTAAGCCCGGAGACACCTTGATCGAGGCAACGAGTGGTAATACCGGTATTGCAATCGCAATGGTTGGGGCGATGTTGGGCTACAAAATTATTTTGGTCATGCCGGAAAACCAAAGTCTCGAGCGTCGACAGAGTATGGCTGCGTATGGAGCAGAACTTATTTTGACCTCCAGTTCTGGCGGAATGGAATTAGCCAGAGATTACGCTGAGCAATTACAAAAAGAGGGGCGTGGAAAGCTATTGGATCAATTTGCTAATCCAGATAATCCGCGGGCTCATATCGAGACTACGGGGCCAGAGATTTGGCGCGATACGCATGGCCAGATTACTCATTTTGTTTCTGCGATGGGGACTACAGGAACAATTACTGGCGTGTCGACGTATTTAAAGTCAATGAATCCCGACATTCAAATTATTGGTGGACAGCCCGAAGAGGGTTCACAGATTCCTGGAATTCGGAAATGGGCACCTGCTTATTTACCAAAAATCTATCAAGCCGAACGCGTCGATCTAATTGAATACGTGACCCAGGCCGAGGCCGATGAAATGGCACGCCGCATGGCCAAGGA
>VGIH01000125.1 GCA_016867965.1 Betaproteobacteria bacterium
CCGGTCGACCTGCATCGGCTTCGCCGGCTGTTGGGTATGCCCATTTGCATCAGAGTCAGCAAAAAGCATTACTGACCGCGGCATTTGCGAAACTCAAAGGATTTGTGGTCACCAAATAGGTGGCACTAACAGAACAGCGATTTAATCTAACTCATTCATAGGACATATCATGGCTTTATTTGACGTAAAGGTTCCACAACTTTCTGAATCGGTTGCCGAAGCAACGCTCTTGCAGTGGAAGAAAAAACCGGGCGAAGCGGTTGCCCAGGACGAGATCTTGATCGAGATCGAAACCGACAAAGTAGTGCTTGAAGTACCAGCTCCATCGGCAGGCGTGATGGCTGAGATTTTGGTTGCCGATGGTGGAACCGTGGTGGCTGATCAAGTGATCGCAAAGATTGATAGTGAAGGCAAAGCAACTGCAGCAGCAGCCGCAGCTGCAGCACCAGCGCCAGCCTCTTCTTCAAACAAAGGCTCCATTGCGGCTCCCTCTGCAGCTAAACTCATGGCCGAGAATAATCTAACTGCCAATCAAGTTGCCGGCACTGGTCGGGAGGGTCGTGTGACCAAGGGTGATGTGCAAAATGCGATTGCAGGCGGTGCGAAGCCAGTCGCGAGCGCCGCACCACTTCCCATGTCAACGATGCCCCTTGGGGATCGTACCGAGGAGCGGGTGCCGATGACCCGTCTTCGTGCTCGCATTGCAGAGCGCCTCCTAGAGTCACAATCCAATAATGCGATCTTGACCACCTTCAATGAGGTCAATATGGCTCCTGTGATTGCAATGCGCTCACGCTATAAAGATGTCTTTGAAAAAACCCATGGCGTGAAATTAGGCTTCATGTCCTTCTTTATAAAAGCGGCGACCTATGCATTAAAGAGATATCCAATCTTGAACGCATCGGTCGATGGTAATGACATTGTTTATCACGGTTACTTTGATATTGGCATTGCAGTGAGTTCGCCACGCGGTTTGGTGGTCCCTATCTTGCGCAATGTCGATCAAATGACCTTGGCTGAGATTGAAAAGCAAATTGCGGATTACGGTAATAAAGCCCGTGAGGGTAAGTTAAGTATCGAAGAGTTAACTGGTGGGACGTTCTCGATCTCCAACGGTGGAGTCTTTGGATCGATGCTCTCGACCCCCATTATCAATCCACCCCAATCCGCGATTTTGGGGATCCATGCAACCAAGGAGCGGGCTGTCGTTGAAGATGGACAAATCGTGATTCGTCCAATTAACTATTTGGCTCTGTCGTATGACCACCGGATTATTGATGGTCGTGAGGCAGTCCTTGGTCTAGTGGCAATGAAGGAGCTATTAGAAGATCCTGCTCGTTTGCTACTTGATCTGTAAGGAGTAAACCATGAGCCAAGTATTTGATGTGCTGGTGATTGGAGCTGGCCCCGGTGGTTACATTGCAGCGATTCGGGCAGCGCAATTGGGATTTAAGGTAGCTTGTGCAGAGTCCAATCCGTATGCGGATCCCAAAGGCGAGCCGCGCTTAGGCGGTACGTGTTTGAACGTGGGTTGCATTCCCTCCAAAGCCTTGTTGGCGTCTTCCGAGGAGTTTGAGAAGATCGGTCATCACGTGGCTGACCATGGTATTCAGGTGGGCTCCGTGAAGATTGACATTCAAAAGATGCTGGCGCGTAAGGATGAGATCGTCAACAAAATGACCGGTGGCATTAGTTTCCTGTTTCGCAAAAATAAAGTGACCAGCATTAAAGGACATGCCTCGTTTGCGGGCAAAACTACTGAGGGGTATCAAATCAAAATTACCGGTAAAGATGCCGGAACTATCACGGCTAAGAACGTCATTATTGCGACTGGCTCAAAGGCGAGACATCTCCCTAACATCCCAGTAGATAACGTCCTAGTTTGTGATAACGAGGGCGCGCTTAAATTTGATTCGCTGCCTAAGCGCTTGGGTGTGATCGGTGCTGGTGTCATTGGTCTTGAGCTTGGTTCAGTCTGGCGCCGCGTTGGCTCACAAGTTACGGTCCTCGAGGCCTTGCCAAGTTTCTTGGGTGCATGTGATGAAGGAATCGCAAAAGAAGCCAAAAAGATTTTTACCAAGCAGGGTCTTGATATTCATATGGGCGTCAAGATCGATGGCGTGAAAGCCGACAAGAAGGGTGTCGTGGTCTCGTATCAGGACAGCACAGGTAAACCCCAAAAACTAGAATGCGATCGTCTCATCGTCTCGGTAGGCCGTGTACCCAATACCGAAGGACTCAATCTGGAAGCGATTCAGATTAAAACCGATGAGCGCGGCTTTATCCCGATTAATGATCATACCTGCGCGACCTCAGCACCCGGAGTCTATGCAATTGGTGATGTAGTGCGCGGACCAATGCTAGCTCATAAGGCCGAGGATGAAGGGGTGCTTGTTGCTGAGTTACTCGCTGGACAAAAACCGCATATTGATTACAACTGCATCCCGTGGGTGATTTACACCGACCCTGAAATTGCATGGGTTGGTAAGACCGAGCAACAACTCAAAGCAGAGGGGAGCGCGTTTAAAGCGGGTCAGTTTCCGTTCATGGCCAATGGTCGTGCGTTGGGAATGGATCGTGCCGATGGCTTTGTCAAAATCTTAGCGGATGCCAAAACCGATGAGGTTCTTGGAGTGCATATTATTGGCCCTAATGCCTCAGACCTGATTGCGGAAGCCGCTTTGGCGATGGAGTTTAAAGCAGCCGCTGAAGACATTGCTCGTGTTTGCCATCCTCACCCCAGCTTATCGGAGGTAATGCGCGAAGCAGCTTTAGCAACGGATCAACGCGCACTCAATATGTAAGGTGAAAGTCGCTGACTTTTACAACCAAGAGTGTAAAGCGCGCGGTTATCATCCAGATCCTGCGCAAGAGCAGGCCATTGTTCGCTTGCAGCAATGCGAGGATCAGTGGGTCGCTTACAAAGAGATTCGGAGTAACGCGCTCACCAAAAAACTCTTTCACCCCGAGTTACCCCGAGGGGTTTACCTCTGGGGTGGAGTGGGTCGCGGTAAATCCTTTTTGATGGATTGCTTTTACGAAGCATCGCCCGTTCAAAAGAAAATCCGGATTCATTTTCATGAGTTCATGCGCGAGGTTCACCGTGAGCTCCATGAGCTTTCTGGATTGGCTGATCCTCTAGATGAGTTGGCCAAACGTATCTCCGATCGATATCGCCTGATTTGCTTTGATGAGTTTCATATTAACGATATTGCCGATGCCATGATCATGTATCGCCTCTTAAAGGCTTTGTTCATTGATCGGGTGCAGTTCATCATGACCTCAAACTATCGACCCGATCTGTTGTATCCCAATGGTCTGCATCGTGACCGACTTCTACCGGCGATTGAGCTTTTGGAGCAAAAGCTCGATGTCTTGAATGTGGATGCGGGTAGTGATTACCGGCAAATTCAGATGACCCGGATTCAGGCTTATTTAACCCCATTAAATGAAGCAACCCATCAGCAGATGGAGGATTACTTTCATGAGCTCATCGGCAAACAAATTGAGGCCACCAACCGCATCCTTAAAATTGAGTCCCGCGAGATCCGGGCGCTGCATTTAGCTGAGGGTGTGGTTTGGTTCGATTTCCAAACCCTCTGCGTGGGCCCTCGTTCTCAAAATGATTATTTAGAGATTGCCAATACGTTTCATACGGTGATGGTCTCTGAGGTGCCTTATATGCCACCCCGTTTAACCAATGAGGCTAGACGATTCATTTGGCTGATTGATGTGCTGTACGATCATCGGGTGAAATTAATCATGTCAGCCGAAGTACCCCCTGACCAGCTGTATACGGAAGGGCAGGTTGTCAGTGAATTTGCCCGAACCGTCTCGCGTTTAATGGAGATGCAATCCCAAGAATATATTGAGGCACCGCGTCGCCTTATTAATGCGCAACTGACCTAAAATAGGGATATGAGTATACCTATACCTATTAATGCGGATTTACATTGCCACTCGGTAGTCTCTGACGGTACTTTATCCCCAGAGGAGCTCGCCTTGCGTGCTCATAAAAATGGCGTGCATTTATGGTCCTTAACCGATCATGATGTCTTAGGTGGTCAGGCGCGTGCGCAAGATGCTGCGCTTAATTTAGGGATGGAGTATGTATCAGGTGTCGAGATCTCCATTAGTTGGATGGGACAAACTGTGCATATTGTTGGCTTGGGATTTGATCCAAGCAACGTAACCTTGCAAGATGGTTTGCGAGCCACCCGGGATGGTCGTGAAGATCGTGCTCGCCAAATGGCGGCTCAGCTTGCGCAAATCGGTATTGAAAATAGCTATGAAGGCGCTCTAAAGTTTGCTGGTAATCCTGAGCTCATTGCACGCACGCACTTTGCGCGCTACCTCGTGGAGCAACAGGTCTGTCGTGATATGGATGAGGTATTTAGAAAATACTTAGTTGCCGGTAAACCGGGTTATGTTTCGCACCGTTGGGCAAGCTTGGATCAGGCGGTTGATTGGATTACGGGTGCAGGTGGCGAGGCAGTCATTGCGCACCCAGGCCGCTATCGCTTAAATGCCATGCAAATGGATGCGCTCTATGCCCGCTTTAAGGATCTTGGTGGCGCTGGTATTGAAGTCGTGACCGGTAGCCATAGTCCTGATCAATACCAAACCTATGCGGAGGTTGCCAAGCATTATGGATTTCTGGCTTCTCGTGGATCAGATTTTCATGATCCCCAG
>VGIH01000126.1 GCA_016867965.1 Betaproteobacteria bacterium
CCTGAGCTTCCATTTCCGATGGAATACGGCCCTCGCCAGAAATACACTGGAGACTTTTGGTAGGTTACCTGACTCATAGTTTTCCCTTCGCGCTGATCATCATGCTCAAGATGATCGACGTGGTTTATGTGCCACTAGACTCGACGAATTAGGTATTGACTTTCTCGTAGCGCGAGTAATTGGCAGCACGAGGAGAAAATCTTGCGTGGTTTTATCTTTTGGTTGGTGACCGGCCAATGTTTTTACGTAATAAGTTGAGTCAAAGCTCAGTCAGCCTCGCCACCGGCAATTGGTTCGCTATCTCTAGCAGCGCTGCATCACAGAATGTATAAGAGAATCATTGAATAACTGAATTTGACCTGACAGCCGCATCGATCAAATCGGGTAACTGCCAGATCAAGTCTGAAATACTACACGTGATTCATTTTTAGGTGTGTCGTATCCAACTACCTAGTCCTTGGAATGACATGTCGTAGTCCACCTTTTGAGCCACTGTCGACATCCTTCCGGCGACGTGGAATCACATGGAAATGGCAATGCCATACCGTTTGTCCGGCCTGCTTACCAACATTGGAGCCAATGTTAAATCCCTCTACCGTCGGATCTTCAGACTGAATCAGCGTACTTTGTTCTTGGATCAACTCAAACATTGCAGTTAACTCCGCATAAGTTATCGAGAACAGATCTTGCACGTGTCGCTTCGGGATGACGAGCGTGTGGTATGCGGTAACAGGTTTTGCGTCTCTTATGGCAAAAGCTAACTCATTTTTAGCGATAATCCTGTCACTTACGCTCGATTGAATTGAACAAAAGCGGCAGAGGCTTGTATCATCCATGTGGGCGAGGAGAGTGCATGGAGTAAAGCACTACCTTCCTGTTTACCAGAACTTTCGGATTTCCGGTGCCTAGCAGAAAAGCGTTGAAGTTAAAACGATCTTCGCTATGAACATCCGACGATGAGTAAAGATTAGCCAACAAATTCCGTGTACTGAATACCATTGCCGATAAGACTCGCTACACCGGCTTGATTCTCACCTGATTCGGCAAAGTCGGCCAAGACCTTAGCCCTTGTCCTCGCTGGATTGGTATTTAGTTCATTCAGCCACCAGCTATACCCACCCTGATCCGGCGCACGGCCTAGAACGTTCGTATACACCTTGGTTAAAAAGTCAGTGTTGGAGGGATTCTGACCATACAGTGTTCGAAACTCAGGTGAGTCGATGAAGCGTGCAGCAACTTCGACCATATCCATGCCTCTGTCGATCTGCGAAATCCAATAACCCAAGCCAGCTTTGTCGCCCGACATTGGATCCCGAGCAAAAGCTGCCTTATACACTCGATAGGCTTTCCCTGCGTTTCCCGCTAAATCTAAAGCCAACGATGAATCGGAGAATCGAATTCTTTCTACTTGATACAAGTCCGCTTGTCCAAAATCAGTCTTGGCGGTATTTCTTACTTTGTAGCCCGAAAGATCACCTTTTTGTCTGACTGGGTCAAAAACAGTATTTGATGAGCTAACTGTGTAGTCTTTGCTTGGGTTGGGAAATATGGCGGTATCTAACCCATCGCCACCGAAAAATATATCAAGCCCAGTCGGGGTAAACCCAAATCCTGACATTGTGTCATTTCCAGCATATCCGTTGACATAGTCGGATAAATTTAGCGCGCCCTCAAAAACATCATCTCCTGCGTAGACTCGCGAAATATCTGGATTAAACACATCGGCGATTTTGCTTCCACTACCGTAATTTTCTGTCTGCCAAAGTGTTCCGCCTTGAGAGATTGTTTGACCAGAGACGGAAGAGTTTTGATTGTTATTAATAAAATCAAGAAAAGTCTGACCCGCAACTACGGATTTAAACGAACCATTAATCGCTTGACGAAACTGGTTATCTCCTATCGCAAAGTTGAATACAACCTGCTGCGCTGACGAAGCCGTATCGACTTTCTGAGCGAGAAAAAAATCAAAAAATTCCTGTTTTTGCGGAAATACGTACAAACCATCATCTTTCGCAAAACTAGTGACCAGATGTCCCATTTTGACTCTCCTTGAAAAAACCCACTACACTAAATCCTTTAAACAGTGTTTCAACTGAAAAAGTTAATAGCCAGCGTGAATATGCCGCTTACTCATATTTATGAAGCGAATCACCCCACCCACGGCTCGTAGGTGATACCGTTGCCAATCAAGCCTGCCACGCCGCTTTGGTTCTCGGGTGACTCGGAGAAGTCAGCCAGCACCTTGGCTTTGGTTTTAGAAGGGTTGGTATTCAATTCATTCAGCCACCAGTTGTAGCCCGAAGCCTCAGGCGCGCGACCCAGTACGTTTTGATACAGCTTGGTCAAGAACTGTGCGTTGGTCGGGTTGGTACCGTAGAGGTCTCTGAACTCTTTTGAATCGACAAAGCGGGCGGCTAATTCAACCAAGTCCATACCACCGTCAACTTGTTCAATCCAGAACCCAAGGCCCTTCATATCGCCATTCATTGGGTCGCGATTAAAAGCTGCTTTGTAGATGCGGTAGGCTTTCCCGGCCACCCCGGCAACATCAAGTGCAACTGATCTGTCCGCAAACGATATTCTGTCTATCCCGACCAGTAAATCGGAACCGCCGGGTCCAGTTGTATCTGTGACTCTGTGATCATTGCCGATTTTTTCCAGCACGAAGTTGGATTTCAGGCCGGCGACTCGAACGACGTCTAATACGCCTTCCGAGCCTTGAAATGATTCATTGCCGGCGCCAGCAGTTTTTACTTTTGTATTCGCCGCACGTATGGTTTCTTTTATGAGCGCAGCGGCAGAAATTGTTCTATCTGAAAATTTTATATACTCGATAGAGAGTAGGGTATCTGTCTTGCCTTGACTTTGTAGCCTTAGTGAATCAGAGCCCAGTACTGTGGTCGAAAAAGAAGCGTAGGGCGAGTTAAATACTACGGTATCTTCGCCACTCTTGCCTTCAAATCTGTCGTTACCTTGCGTAGAGTTAAAAAAGTCATTACCGTCACTTCCAAAAAAAACATCATCTCCCTTGAGAAGATCCTGATATGTATTTATCGACCCATAGCTCCAGCTGCCGTCAATAGTGAGGGTCTGGCCTTGTAAAGATATTGGTGTTGGTAGACCTGACCGTTACCGCCTATCCTGGATGTTAACTTCATGCCATTTGGCGCAGACCAAACTTCGGTCGCATTGACAATGTTGACTTCTCCAGAAAACGAGATTTGCAGATCACCTGAGACCTGCTTAGTTAGGCGGCCGCTTTGGTAGCTTGTTACCAAGCTGGAGAAAGATCCAAAGGGATAAATATCTCCGCCGACCCCAGTGCGAAACGTTATGTAGCCCACTGCGTCTGCGGTATATTCACTCTCATTTAAACGTAGTCGGCTGAGAGATGCTTCATTGACTGATGTACCAGTAAAACCCGAGCCCCAAAGCTCAAGCGTTCCTGCAGGTACAAGCCCTACTTTGATGTAGGAGTCGTTTGCTTCAATGGTATAGCCATCAAACACGGTACCCAGCACGTCCAAGACGTCCGAAATGGCCAGTTCTGTCATGCTTTGAAGCTGGCTGCCAACAGCTTCCCAAAAGTCAATTTTTCCCCAATAAGTAGACCGGAAATCTGCCATAACTCACCCTATTCAATCTTAGAATCGCTAGTTACTAATTTTGTAAAGATCTCCACTTCGCATCAGCGATGTGCGTTCTCAGGTCGTGCATTTTTGGTCGACTGATACGAGGGAAGAAATTTTTATAACCCGCTGTTTTCAAAAAAATATCTGGTAATCAGCCCTGCCTGACTGATAGTACCTCAACGTATTTCCTGCCCCAGGTAACCCAATAATACTTTTCGCTCGCCTGCCTATCTGGTCTCTCTGGCGCAGCCCTCCGACGCGAGCATGACCGGCACACTCGAGATCAACGCAAGGTTTAAGCGGCATGGTGAATTAAGTTAGCCGATGGAAAGTACGGTGAACCAGTTACTGCGACGCTTCAATGAGATCGGTGTCGGCAAGGTGTTAGTCACGCCGTCCATGAAGACAGATAAGCCGTTTGAGTGGGCGTCTCATTTTTCGCTAGAGCCAATTGCTGACATACGGGGCTCGGATGCGTTCACGATTCCGGTGGGTAACACCCCAGGCTATATCGCTGAAAAGACGCTCCACAAGCCTCTTAATAAGTGGGGTTTCCGTTTGTGTGTGAATCAGTCACCGCCGAAGAATATGTCACGCTCAATCTGCCGGATACGATTACCGTTGAGTCGATTCCTGCAGATGTGGCGCATGAGAGCGCGCATATATGCTACGCCGCCAGCTATGCGCTTGAGGGCCATCAGCTACAGATTCAACGATCTCTGGTGGTGGACTACCCTAGTCGCAAATGCGCGCCGGGGCTTCGGGCGGAGGTAGTAGCGCTACGCGCGTCATTCGCGCAGACTTCAAGGGTGCGGTGGTGTTTAGTGCAAAATGAGAATACCTCGTCCCACTGTACGCAATGGAATTTGAATTGACCGGGCTTGAGGGAGCATCAGGTTTTACTAGTAAGTATGCCAAGTCGTTGACTCAATCATTCGGGAGTAAAGCCATCAATTTGATGGGCATCTTTTTATAAGCCTTGGACGATTGGCAAATAT
>VGIH01000127.1 GCA_016867965.1 Betaproteobacteria bacterium
TGGCAAACACTCGCCATGATGGTCCTATGATGACATAGCCAATCATGGCGAGTGTTTGCCAGTTCCAAGTAAAGTAATTTAATCCCAGGAAATACTCGACCTGGGCAAACACCAAAGACCAACAAAACCCAAATCCCACTTGCGCAAATAAGAACTCTGCCCAAGGCCAACTGCGTTCTGTACTTTGCTTGGGATGGGCTAGCATCCAACTGTAGGCGCCCCACAAAATGGTTGCCAGCACCATCCATAAATCACCGGCTACAAATTCAATCTCGATAAGTCGCTCAAAATCCCCGCGCACAATCACAACGGCTACGCCCACCATGGAAATCAATGCGCCGGCAATTTGCCGAATCTGTGCCCTCTCATGGTAAACAACAGCCCCAATCACAATTGCCCAAATGGGCATGCTTGCCCCAATTAGAGTGACATTAATTGGCGTGGAACTTTGTAAGGCTAAATACAGCAAGACGTTATAACTACCAACGCCAAAGAGGCTTAAAAGTAAGAACCGTTTACTGTGGGTCCACAATGGGCTGCGAGGCATCAATACCCGCCAGGCAAATGGAAGCAGTAAGAGCGCGGTTACACCCCAGCGAATGGTATTGAGTAAGACGGGTGGGCTGCTTTGCACTAAGATCTTCCCCACAATGGCATTACCAGCCCACATCAGTGCTGCCGTGGTGAGGTAGAAAAAAGTAAGGGCCGATGCTCGCATCGACCCTACTCTACCAAGATTTAAGCTTGGACTAACGAATGACTATTCGGCAGTTGCTCCCGCAAACTTCACCACCTTGGCCCACTTGTCGGTCTCGGCCTGAATGATCTTGCCAAAGTCATCGGGTGTTCCGGTGATTGGAACGCCACCCAATTCAGCTAAGCGCTCACGAACTTTGGGCTCACTCATTACTTTATTAATAGCCGCATTCATGCGATTAATAATGTCGCGAGGCGTACCCTTAGGCATCCCGACTCCAAACCACGCAGTCGCCTCATAGCCAGGAATGGTTTCACCAACGGTTGGCACATTGGGTAAAGATGGCTCACGATTGGCCGAGGTCACTGCAAGCGCCTTTAACTTTCCGGACTTGATATGACCGGCTGAAGACGGCAAGTTATCAAAGAGCACTTGCACTTGATTGCCCATCAAATCAACCAGCGCTGGGCCGGCACCCTTGTAAGGGACATGCAGCATATTGCAATTGGTCATGGATTTAAATAGCTCACCCGACATGTGTACTGAAGTACCGCTTCCCGAAGACGCCATATTGATTTTGCTCACATTGTTCTTGCAATACGCTAAGAACTCCGCCACATTGTTTGCAGGAAAACTGGGTGGCACCACCATGACGTTAGGGGTGCGCACTAATCCAGCCACTGGAGCAATATCCCGAATGAAATTAAATGGCAGGTTTTTATACAAGGTCGCATTAATACCATTGGCTGGATTAACAAACAACATCGTATAGCCATCAGGCGCTGCCTTGATGACTGCTTCTGTTCCTATGTTGTTACCACCACCAGGTCGGTTCTCCACAATCACCTGTTGACCAAGCACCTCGCTTAAAGGCTGGGCTACGATTCTGGCGATCACGTCCGTTGTTCCAGCAGGTGGATAGGGCACGATCCACTTAATAGGTCGATCAGGATATTTTTGTGCCCATGCCCCAGTTGTCGTCCCGAGCAATACACATAATCCCAGTAATAGTTGCTTTAGTTGCATCGTTGTCTCCTTATGTTTTAGGATCGTTTTGATTTTGTAATTGAAACATTACTACATAAATTTGGGATTAAATCAATTGAGGCAAATCGGGGGTCGACGCTCCCCAAAACGGGTGGCTTGCTCAAAAGCGTACGCCATCTGCAATACCTCAAAGTCCTGACGGTGTCCTCCAACAATCTGTATGCCTACTGGTAAACCCGAATCGGTAAATCCTGCAGGCACTGAAATCGCTGGATTGCCCATCGCACTAATGAAGTAGGCGGTTTTCTGCCAATCAATATAGGTTTCCATCTTCACCCCCGCAATCTCGCGCGGGTAATCCAAGTCGACCGAGAATGGCACGACTTGATTCACGGGCAGAATAAAAAATTGATAGCGCTGCATAAATGCCCGCATGCGGTGATAAATCTCAGTGCGCTTGGCCTCGGCGCGCGCCAGTTGGGGACCGGTTAAGTCAAGGCCCTGCTCAGCATTCCAGATCACGGTGTCTTTGAGTTGATGCCGATGCTCTTTCATTAAGGGACTAATGCGTAGCTCGGTGCGCCAAGCGCGCCAGAGCATAAAGATCTCACCGGCCTCTGCAAGATCAATACTGTCGTCGATCACTTCGCAACCGAGTTGCTCAAAAACATTGCGCGCGGCTTGCATGACCTGCCGCACTTCGGGTTCAACCGGTAAGCCTCCTAGATCTTCGCTGTAAGCCACTTTAGTACCCTTGAACTGACGACCCAAAGGAGAATTAAAGATAGAACCCGGTGTATCTAACGCAATCGGTGAACGATCATCGGGCCCTGACATCACCGACATGGCCAGTGCAAGATCTTGCACTGTGCGAGCCATAGGGCCTGCCACACTCATGGTGTACCAACCTAGCTGATCTGGCCAATTGGGCACGCGACCAACCGATGGACGAATTCCAACAAGATTGCAAAAATTAGCGGGGTTGCGTAGCGAGCCACCGAGATCCGTGCCATCGGCCAAGGCGACCATCCCCGTTGCTAAAGCAACCGCCCCTCCACCAGATGAGCCACCGCAGGTCTTGGTTAAGTCATAGGGATTAGGGGTGGTGCCAAAAAGACTGTTAAAAGTTTGACTGCCAGCCCCAAACTCGGGTGTATTGGTTTTGCCAAGACTAATCGCCCCTGCTTTTTTAAGTCGCTCAACGGGTAATGAATCGTGCTCGGGAATGAAATCCTGATAGATGGGCGATCCAAAGGTGGTGCGTACTCCCTTGGTCAAAAATAAATCCTTGTGTGCAACAGGTAAGCCATGCAAAGCACCGAGTGGAGCTTGCTTGGCGAGTGCCGCATCCGCCGCCTGTGCTTCTTCCAAAGCACTCTCGGCCGTTAATGTAACGATGGCATTGAGGGTGGGATTGAGGCGCTCGATTTGATCCAAGTGCGCAGTAATTAATTGCGTCACACTGATTTTTTTATTGCGAATGAGTTGTGCTTGCTCGCAGGCGGTTTTGAAACAAAGTTCTAGATTAACCATTCATTCCTCACGGTGGATGACTACAGTGATATTCCAAATCGCTTTGCAGCTTCCACAATATCACCCCAGGTCTGCTCATCAATCGTCATGCCCTGTTGCATTCTCATCTGCATCTTCTGTTGCTCAGGTTCACCTGCAATTTGTACTGGGTCCTCATTGACCTTGGGACTTTTTTTAACCCACTGGATAAAAGATGCTACCTCTGCATCGAATTGCTCTTGGGTAGTGGTCTGCTGGGGATTAATCAAGATACTCAACATCCCATTCCAAATCGCCCGGCTCTTCATTGGCCTGGGTTTCCAAGTACCACTCCCGGTCAGTGCTCCACCAATGAGCTCGCAAGCAATGGCTAAGCCAGAACCTTTGTGTTCACCGAAAGGCATTAACGCACCCATCTTGCCGTCGGCATTTGGTTTAACAACCACACCGGGATCTTGCGTGGGTCGGCCTTGGGGGTCTAATAAAAATCCCTCTGGAATTTTTTTGCCTTGGTTATGCGCAACGCGCATTTTTCCTTGAGCAGCTCGACTGGTAGCAAAGTCCAAGATAAATGGTGTTTGCTGTTTGAGAGGCACACCTACGCAAAATGGGTTGGTACCATGTCGTCCATCCGCACCGCCCCATACTGCTACCACAGGCGAGGATAAGACGTTCACCAGATGAATCGAGACCAAACCATGAAGAGCAGCGATCTCAGCAAAATGACCAATCCGACCAAGATGATGCGCATTCGCTAAAGATACGATGCAACTGCCATGCCGTTCTGCACGCTCGATCCCCATGCGCATGGCTTTCTCTCCAGCCACTTGCCCATATCCTTGTTGGGCATCCAATACCAGTAACGAGCCCAGGTCACTATTGACCTTGACACTTTGATTCAGTTTGAGGGAACCCTCAAGAAAGGCTTCAACATAACGCGGGATCATCCCCACCCCATGCGAGTCATGTCCCTTTAAATTAGAGAGTACTAAATTGTGCGCGACGGTCTGCGCTTCGCTCGCACTACTACCCATTGCCCGCACGATATTTACAATCTGTTGTTCGATAACGTCGTGGGCTAGGGTGGGCATGAATAAGTGTCTCTTGGCTAAATAGTAGCTTAAGGTTCTCGTGTATATTAAATCAATCAATTCATCAATGAATTACAGGAACCCATGTCTGCTCGCAAGTTAAAAAAGCCGGAAGAATTACGCAGTCACCGTTGGTATGGTGTGAAGGACTTACGTAGTTTTGGTCATCGCTCACGGACGGCTCAAATGGGGTACACCCGCGCAGATTATGCAGGCAAACCCGTCATTGCGATCATTAATACTTGGAGCGATATTAATCCCTGCCATGCGCATTTTCGACAACGTGCTGAAGAAGTA
>VGIH01000128.1 GCA_016867965.1 Betaproteobacteria bacterium
AGTTTTGGTAATGCGTTCATTGGGTCGGATATAAAACGACAGAATGGCAGCAGCCATAAATAAAATGGCCTCAACAAAGAAGACGCTTGCGTAAGCGGTTACTGGGTCACCTAATACATAACGCGCGAGATCGCTCGCTCCCGTTCCTAAAATACCACCCAGTCCAAAAGCAATTGCTTGGGCTGCTCCCCAAACGCCCATACGGATACCCTCGCGACGCTCCTTGCCCATACCAGCAAATTGCATCATGGAGCCAATCGCTGCGATCGAAAATGCGCCGTTCGATACTCCCAATATAAATACGGTGCTAAAGAATGGCCAACCAGGACCCACCAATCCAGACATCACCAAACTCAGCATGGCGAGCGATGAAGCAATACAGCCCCCAACCGTCCATATCCGCAGTGACGATAAATTTGGATTCTTACTTCTACTCGTGATAAACCCACACAGCAGCATGCCGCAAAGTACTCCAGCATGTTGAAGGCCGGATAGGCTCGTTGTCTCTCCAGGGGTTAAACCAAACGCAGTACCTGCAAAAGGTTCCAGGATTAGATCTTGTGAGCTATACGCCAACATCGAGATAAAGACGAACACAGTAAAACGCCGTACGCGAGACTCTTGCCACACTTCGGCTAAGGCTTCTTTAAATCGCAATTTGGGTTCATTGGCGTTCTGTGCGGTTTGCGCAAGGGATTTAGGCTCAAGTCCATGCAGTGCAATAAAGCTTATCGCAAGTGCGATGCACGACACACCCAGTGAGACCATGATGAGGCGCTCAAAGGAAAATGGGTCGAGTAGTTTTCCGCTAATGCCTGCTGTCATCGCAAAGCCAAAGATCATCATGAGCCAGACGCAACTTGCAGCGGCGGCCTTGCGCTTTTCATCTACGCGTTTTGCTAAGAGTACTAATAAAGCTGTACCACTTGCGCTCACTCCTAAACCAATCATCATGAAAGCAATAAATGCGAGGCCGATGCCCGAGCTTACATCGCGACTCATCAAAGCCACCGCACCCGCTGCCAACACGCCGCCACTGGCCAGAATCAACATTCCACCCTGAATCCAGGGCGTTGAACGGCCACTGCGATCCGATCCAAAACCCATCCGGGGTCGAATAAATTGCACTAAATAATGCATCGCTACCAATAAACCGGGTAGTAATGCAGGAAGTGCAAGCTCAATCACCATCACACGATTCAAAACCGATGTGGTCAGTACTACGACTGCACCTAAGGAGGCTTGTACAAGTCCTAAACGAGCAATCCCAAACCAATTGAGGGTGGTGAAATGTTGAGTCATGCTAATCGACCCACAGCAAAGGCACTAATCATCATGCCACTTACAAATAATGGGACACCAAAACCGCTTAGGAATAATGCGCGCTTTACCGGCTCTTCTAGGAAGTACTTCATCATCAATAATTGCGCAATGATTAAGACCAGAATCGCTAATGCATGAAATGAGCTGCCATGCCAGTACAAGAATCCAACAACAAGGTATTGCGGAACAATCATCATCAAGCAGGCATTCCAAGCCGCTCCGTTAATACCCAATTGCACGGGTAATGAACGCACGCCCATTTGGCGATCGCCCTCAATCGCTTTAAAGTCGTTCAAGGTCATAATGCCGTGCGCGCCAATGCTATAGAGCAAAGCCAAGATGATGGATGCCACCGACGGAAATGCATCCCCTAGCATCACAGCAGAACCAGTAAACCAAGCAAGGCCTTCATACGATAATCCGCACGCCGCATTGCCCCACCAACCATTTTGTTTGAGTCGTAACGGTGGTGCGCTATATGCCCAAGCTAAGAGGAGGCCAATCAAGGTAGCAACGAATGCCCAGGGGCTAATCCACCAACCCACGAGCAGCGATAAGCCGGTCCAAATAATCGCAATGTATAAACCCCAACGTCCCGGCATACGTCCTGACGGAATCGGACGATTGGGCTCATTAATCGCATCGACATGCCGATCAAACCAGTCATTAATTGCCTGACTGGTTGCGCACACCATCGGGCCAGCTAACAGCACGCCCGCCAATAAAACTTGCCAACGCTCCGTGATCGCAATACCAGTTGCAATGACACCACAAGCAAACGCCCACATGGGCGGAAACCATGTGATGGGCTTGAGCAACTCCAGAATTGCAAGCGGAGTTGGCCAGGACCGTTGAGAAGATTGGTTTAAGACCGAAGTCCCCATTTCCATAATCCGTCCGTTGAAAATGGTAAGACCATCATGATGTGCTCGAGAATTGCAAGCGATAGTAGAGTTGCCAAAATGGTCGAGGATGCAATTTGATACGTACTGGCATTCGCAGCAAATGCGTGCTGCCAAAGAGGCAATGCCACCAAACACGCCAAGAGAATCGAAATGGGTAATAAGGGGTTCATCGCTCGCTTGGTGAAGTAACTATGCATGTATTGAAGATGCACGGGTAAGAACTTCTCATTGAGATTCAAAACTCCCAAGAACACATTGAGTTTGGCGCTTTGACGCATCGCCCACAGAATGAGAAAGGTCCATAACCCAACTAAATTACTGCCACCCCAGGTTGCAATTGCTACAGCAATTCCGAGAACGATCAGGGCTAATTCGTGATGAAAAATCGTTTGAAAGGCATAAAACGCTTTACGCACACCCCTGCAATCCGGGGGGCATGGAGTACGGCGCGAACCCGTTACATACCCCAATAGAAATCCAATTTCTTGCCAAGCCCAGACTAATAAAGCACAAGTAAATCCACAATATGCTCCAGCGACCGTATTTAAATTAGCGCTGGTTTTTAACCCAACCAAGGCAAACAGTAAAACCATACCGCTCATCCAAAAAGTTGCCTGATGGGTCGAGCGTGGGCGTTGGTTGAGTAGCAAAATAATACCAGTCCCAAACCACCATAAAAAGATGGTGTACAGCATGGGAAAGAGAAAGCTACTTACGCTCATCGTTCATTACCAGCTGGGAACCAAGCGAACATTACGGGGTAACTCATGATTGTGTACGGGTAAGAAATAAGCGCGCGCAAAGACCAAACCAGTACGAATGCCCAGGAGTGGCACCATGACTTTTACTAAAAGCCCTCCACGTGCCTTATAAACATCCATTTTTTGGAATAAGGCCAACATTTGGTTCATGCACTCGTAAAACCGAGGGTCATCCAAGTTCAAGGTGATGGGAAATACCTGTTTGGTAATCTCATTAGTAATTCGCAAGACTTTTTTGTCATAGTCGGTCGGTGAGATCTGCATGGCTTTATACAACTGTGGTCTTGAATGATCACGAACATACATCGTGCTATAGACCGCTAAGCAGAAGAACCGAATCCAGTATTTATTAAGCCCCGTTAATAAATGAGGATTAGCACGCATGATTAATGCAAAGGCTTCGCCGTGACGAAACTCATCATTGCACCACCTCTCAAACCATAGGAAGATCGGATGAAAACGGAGCTCTGGTTTTTTCTCAAGCTCACGAAAGATCGTGATGTACCTAGCGTATCCAATCTTCTCGGAGAGATAGGTCGCATAGTAAATAAATTTTGGCTTGAAATACGTGTATTTTTTTGCCTTTGCCAAAAATCCGAGATCAATCCCAATATCAAAATCCTTGAGCCACTGATTAATAAAGCCCGCATGGCGCGACTCGTCACGAGCCATATAGCCATAGAGCAACTTCATATCCTCATTTTTGACCTTGCGCTTGATTTCAGCATACAAAATACATCCTGAAAACTCCGAAGTAATTGAGCTAATCAAGAAATCAACAAACTCGTCATAGAGTTCGGGATCCACATTGGAATAGTTCTTACTCATATCGGCGGGTCGCTGAAAATGATCCGAATTAATATCGGCTGCAAACTCAGCCATCAAAACATTCCATTCCGAGCGCAATGCATCAATATTGGTGCGATCCACTTCGGTAAAGTCGGTGGTGTAAAACCGCGGACTCAACATCGCATCTTGCAATGCCTTCTTGGTTGAATCATTAATTTGCGGGGCCACCGGAATTTGATCTCGTAATAGGCTTTCTGCGGACTCCATGTATTTCTCCAATATCAACGTTGTTGGATTTAATTTGCATCCGTCCGAAGAAGGCGTGCAAAATGCTGCGAATTAATAACCCCAAAGGACTCCAAATCAATCATGCGTCCTGTACTGGGATCGGCAAGGGTCAAGCGCCCATCTTGACGGGCAATTAGCTCAAAAGGAGGCTCGCTTCCGATCTCGCGACGCTTGCGCTCTTGCGCTAGGGTTCTTAAAGCCCCGCGCACAAAGCCTGCCTCTCCAGTAATCACATCGACTTGCTGCTTCGTTTGATAATCAACGACCGCAATCGACCCATCAGCACGATCTTCAAACCGCAATTGTTTGATGAGTGCTGCGGGCGCATCGGGATACCGCACCATCTGTTTGGACTGCTGCGTTACCCAAGTAGCTAATATAACAAGCGCTCCAAGTGCGAGTGCAAGAACACTTGTTTTAGTCATTAAGGGCGATGATGAACGGCTCATGAGCGTGATTGAGAAACCTTTGCAATAGCCATACCCTGCCCATAGACGCTAA